>JBKBWE010000108.1:0-8183 GCA_046289145.1 Sediminibacterium sp. | reverse complement strand
AGCCAAAACATTTCACAATGCAGTATATCTACAACAATCAAATGGACAATTTAAACCAATGCTACAGCCAGCATTGCTGCAAGATTCTATGTGGGAAAATACGGATGCCATTTGGGCTGATGTAAATAAAGATGGGTCAAAAGATTTAATTATAGCAAGTGGCGGTAACGAATATTATGGGGAAGATGCGCATTTATTACCTCTCTTATATTTAAATGACGGTAAAGGAAATTTAACTAGAAAATTAGATGCATTCACAGGCATTTATACTACACAAAGTAAAATAGTAGTAGATGATATAAATGGAGATGGACATATTGATTTATTTATAGCAGGAAGAGTAGAGCCTTGGAAATATGGGGTTGCACCTAGGAGTTATTTGTTACAGAATGATGGAACTGGAAAGTTTAAAGATGTAACCAGAAGTTATTCATCAGCGTTACTGAATCCTGGTATGGTTACAGATGCCCAATTTGTAGACTTAAATAAAGATGGAAATAAAGATTTGTTGTTGAGTAGTGCATGGGGAACCATTGATGCCTTTATTAAAAAAGGAAATAAGTACGAGAAACAAACCCTATTGAATCAAACCGGATGGTGGCAATCACTTACTGTAACAGATATTAATGAAGATGGAAATCTAGATATTATAGCTGGAAATTTTGGTTTAAACAGTCGACTAAAAGCGAGTAAGCAAGAACCAGTAACAATGTATGTTAACGATTTTGATAATAACGGAAGAGCAGAACAAGTAATCACTTATTATTTGAATGGGAAAGAAATGCCCTTTGCTAGTAAAATTCAATTAGAAAAATCATTGCCAGTACTAAAGAAGAAATTCCTATATGCAGAAGATTTTGCAAAAGCTTCTTTAGATCAATTATTTGACAAAGAAAAATTGAATCAATCGCTACAGTTGAAAGCAACTCAATTTTCGAATACCATTTTGATTAATAAGGGTCAAGGAAAATATGAGCCAATTGCAATGCCCACTAATGCACAGTTAAGCAACTATAGGGCAGTGATCCCTTTTAAAAGTCCAGCGCAAAGCCAGTCTAATGCACAAACACAAAATCAATCCTCAAAAATAAATTGTTATTTGCTCTTAGGAAATTTTGGATACAACAATATTGAGATTGGCAGGCAAGATGCAGATTTTGGAACCATGTTGGAATGGAATCAAAACGGAAGCCCAAGAGCTTCTGCAATGAAAATGCCGATAGCAGGTGAAGTAAGAAAAGCAGCACCAATTAGAATAGGAAAAGCACAATGTTGGATTCTAGCTAAAAATAATGGCGCATTGCAAGTGCTTAAGCTCCAGTAAATTATTCATAAACGGGATAGTTAATGGTTGTTCTCCATTTTGTGCTGTCTCTAATGGTTCTTCTATTCGTAATTAATCTTTCAAATGAAATGGCCGGACTGGTTTTTCGATGGTCTTGAACGTAATTTTTTACGGCTTCATTGCACTTTTGAATGACTGTTTTATCTCCAGTTACTTCACAAACCACAATATTACCCAGCATCATATTCTTGAGCATGAATTTTCCATTAGATGGAATATCTCTTTCAGTAGCCACAGCAACCATTAATGTGTAATTAGTGGAATCTTCTTTAAAAACATTCATGATGGGAAAGTTCACAATCTTTACTTCAACACCATCTATAAACTCGTTCACTTCATCAATTAAGGCATAAATTTCATCGGTAGTAGGTTCGTGGTCATATGTTTGTTTAGTAGATACATATGAAGAATTAGGTACTTTTTGCATTCCAATAGGGTACCCGTAAACTTTTAATACATCAGAAAAATAATCCTGTATTTGGTAAAGCAATCTTTTGCTATCATCTTCTGCAGCATTTAATGAAAGAAATTGTTTAAAGCGTAAAATAGGGTTGTAGGATAGCTTCATTACTGTATTTAAAGTAAAATCTGTACGGGCATTTTTGCCAGCTATGAAAGAAAAGTCGAGGCTTATATCCATATCCTTATTAATCATAGTAGCTTTAAAGCCATTCATTAACACTTTATGTATGGTTATTGGGGCTTCGTAATAGAGATAAGTGGAATCATTCTTTTTAGTTCCAGGGAACCATTTTGACCATTCTTGCGGGTTGGTCATTACCCTAGTTATTGCATCTACGGGCATAGTTACCGAAACAGTTTCCGTAGTAGCTTTTTCATTGGGTAATAGATAAGATATAATTGTAAAAAACAAAACTGGAACCAGTATATACAATCCTTTTTTCATTGGGCTAATTGAATAATTATCAAAGGTGATGGTACAAAAATAAATTATTTCAAATGTAAAAAATTAAAGTATTTTTAGGTTGTTGAAAAGGATTCTTACCATATTATCCCTTTGTTTGCTGCTATTTAGTTGGGGCGGTTACAACCTTTTATTGAACTATCTAGAAACTAAGTCAGACCAAGACTTTCAATCTAGCCTATACCAGGATCAATATGACGAAGCCAATTCAATTCATATTAAAATAGCTGCAAGCACCCCTTATGGTACCAATTCGGAACTGTATGAAAGCACAACAGGGGATGTAGACATAAACGGTATTACTTACCATTTTGTAAAGCGTCGATTTTTTAAAGATTCTTTAGAATTGTTGTGTGTACCTAATATTGATAAAATTAGCATCCGAAACGCTAGAGACCAATTCTTAAACTTAGCAGCTAATTTTAACAGCAATACCAATAACGAGCAATCAACCAATCAGCACGCAATAGTTAAGTTCTCTTTGTCAGACTTTACAGGTGACCATTGCTTTACCTGGCAGTTTCGTAATGGAGACATTCCTAAAGCCTTTCAATTGACTAACCCAATGCTTGCTTTAGCTGATTATACCTCATTCTTAGAGCGTCCGCCACAAGCCTAATGCTGGCATATTAAGCATTCATTTTATTTACTTTTTAATTTCTAATTATGTTAAAGCGCTTGGCGGTGCTTGGCTTATTTATTATAGCCTTGATATCTTGCAACAACAATACTGAGTATAAAACTTTTTTACACGATCCTATCTTATTTAGCAAAACCGTACATGAATTAAATACGGTGGTAATGGGAAATAATTTCCCACCCATGGTTGCATCGCGAAATTATGCCTATGCAGCAATTGCAGCATATGAAGTCATGGCGGCAAGTAATGCAAAACAATACCAATCTTTGGGGGGCCAATTAAATGGGTTACCTGAACTAAAACTACCTGCTTCTACAGAAGATACCGATTGGAAATTGGCAGCATTATTGGCGTATACGAAAGTGGGTGAATCAGTTACTTTTCCAGAAGGGAGTATGCAAGTTTATACGGACAGTATTATCGAATTGGCAAGAAAGAAAGGCCTTCCAGCTAAGGTAGAGAAAGCTTCAAAAGAATTGGCAGATAGTGTAAGTGCTGCTATTATAAGATGGAGTAAAAAAGACAATTATTTAGAAACCAGAGGAGCAGAAAAATATACAGTAACTAAGGAGCCAGGAAGATGGGTTCCAACCCCTCCCATGTATGCTTCAGCAGCAGAACCTCATTGGATGGAAATTAGAACCATGGTGATAGATAGTGCTAGTATTTATGATCCTGTTCCTCCGCCAGTTTTTAATATTAAAGACAAAAACAGTAAGTATTACCAAGAAGTAATTGCCATCAAAAATGCAATAGATAGTTTAACCCCTGAGCAGAAACATATAGCAGAATTCTGGGACGATAATCCTTTTAAGATGAATGTTACAGGTCATGTAATGTTCGGCAGTAAAAAGTTCTCACCTCCCGGACATTGGATGAGTGTAGTGGGTATTGCAGCAAAGCAAGCAAAGAGTGATTACGCAGAAACCATATACGCAACAACTAAAACGGCTATTGCTTTATTTGATGCATTTATTCAATGCTGGTATGTCAAATACAAATACAATACAGTACGTCCGGAAACAGTCATTAATCAATACATTGATATTAACTGGAGACCCTATTTGCAAACCCCTGCATTTCCAGAATACACTTGTGGACACTCCACTATTTCTTCTGCAGCAGCAGAAGCATTAACCAGTGTATATGGAGATAATTTTGCTTACACAGATTCAACAGAATTGGAATTTGGTATTGCTAATAGAAGTTTCAAATCTTTCCGTCACGCTGCTGACGAAAACAATTGGGCCAGATTTTACGGTGGTTTACATTTTCACAATTCCTGTATCATTAGTACCGATATAGGTCAAAAAGTAGGCAAGCATATTGCTACCAAACTTAAAATGAAAAAGTAGTCATCATTTATTTATTTCCTAACAGAAATCATTTATGAAAAATATATTTTTAATGGCACTCTTGTGCGTTGCATACAACACACAAGTAGTGGCCCAAGGCTGTGTTGCCATAAGAGGCGCAGGCGGATCAAGTTGCAGCATTACCGGACATTTAATGAATGCAGATACATCGGGTTATACACTAAATATCAATACCCGATATTTTAAATCTTACAAACATTATGTAGGAACCGATGAACAAAAACAACGAGTTGCATTAGGAACAGAAGTAATTAACCATACATTAAGTATGGACATTGGATTAACCAAAACCATCAATAAAAAATGGAGTGCAGCTATTTATATTCCTGTTATAGCTAATGATCGTTCTTCATTATATGAACATGCCAACCGAGGTAGATTTACTACTTCTTCATTTGGAATTGGCGATATTAGATTAGCCGCGTATACCTGGTTAAAAGATCCTACCAAAATGCCCAAGTTTAATGCACAAGTAGGTTTTGGCGTTAAGCTTCCAACTGGGGATTACCGATTTACCGATCGATTTACAACGGCAACAGGAACAGTGGTAGGTCCAGTAGATCAATCTATTCAATTGGGAGATGGCGGAACAGGATTTACCTTAGAATTGAATGCCTATCAGCGTTTTGGAAAGCGCTTAAGTGCTTATGGAAATTTCTATTACCTTATCAATCCTAGAGAACAAAATGGGGTGTCTACAGCAAGAGGTGGAACGCCAAATGCAACTGCTGTATTATATACAACGGATGTAATGAGCGTACCCGATCAATATTTAATCAGAGGAGGACTCAATTACCAAGTACGTAACTGGACTTTTTCTGGAGGATTAAGATTTGAATGCATTCCAGCAAAAGATTTAATTGGAGGAAATGAAGGATTTAGAAGACCAGGTGAAATACTTACTGTAGAGCCAGGCATTACTTATATGTTTTCTAAACTAAATCTATTCTTAACAGTGCCTACTGCCATAATGCGCAATAGAACACAAAGCTATCCCGATCAAATTCGTTCTAGCTTAACAGGAACGAATTACAAAGGAGACGCAGCATTTGCAGATTATTCAATTAATCTAGGATTTAGCTTGAAGCTCTAAACGATTTCAAACACCGCAAACTGGTAGGGTTCCAATACGAGGTATTCGTGATCGGACCCTACTTTGTGTTTTTTGCCAGACCAATGATCTACTAATTCAGTAGGTGCTAAACCATGTTCTTTAAATAAAAACCAAGTGATATAAGCAGCTTTGTTGTTGAAATTAAATAGGCAATAAATTTTCTTGTCTTCATTGTACCTAATAAATCCAGCAACATGAATATTATGCGGGCTTAACCAAGTAATATTTTTAGTGTCCGAAAAAACTGCCAATGATTTTCTTAGTTGTATTAATTTTTGTGTTGCGTTGAAGATTCGATTTTCAATTGTACCTTTTTGTTTGGCCAATGCATTTTTTTCCCAATTAATAATTGGTCGATGCATCCAACGGTTGTCATAACTTTTGCCAGGGTCTCCTAAATAACTGTAGTCATTGGTATAACCTACTTCATCTCCATAAAACAACATCGGAATACCACCCAAAAACATCGACTGTGCTTGCATCAAAATGATTTTGGCAATAGCCGTATCAATTGCGGCAGCATCGGATGCAATGGCTTTCTCTAGTCCACAAAGGGAAGCCAAACTTCCACTAATACGCGCATCTTGTGTTTTAGGATTCACCGAAAATAATGCACCTATAGCAGGTGAATTATGGAAAGAACCCGAATAATATTCTTTTAAAAATTTACGATGTTCATAGGCATTAAATCCAGCTGCTGCAATCATGGAATCATCATATCCTAAACCGATATCGTCATGACAACGGGTATATGTTATCCAAGTAGTACCAAAAGGTTTTTGTGATAGTTCGTGCTGTGCTGCCAACATTACACGGGTATCTCCAGTGGCCAATGCATCCCATTGTAAAGCCATTTGTGTGGCGTTGTAAGCCACATCACATTCTTTGGCAGTAAATGCATCGGTTCCAAAATATTTCATGATTTCTTTAGGCGCAACAATGGCTTCACCTAGTATAGCCATGCCGGGAGCGGCTATATGTACACACTGTTTTATTAATCGCAATAAAGTATGTGCTTCTGGTAAGTTTTGACAAGTAGTACCCAATTGTTTCCAAATAAATGCAGGTGCATCAATGCGTAAAATATCTACCCCCAAATTGGCACAGAAAAAAATGTTTGAAAGCATTGCATTGAAAACAACGGGGTTGGTATAATTCAAGTCCCATTGATAATTATGAAATACCGTCATTGCCCATTTGTTGCATTCAGGCACAAAAGTGAAACTACCTGGAGATGATTCAGGAAAAATTTCTGGCATAGTTGCATCAAACTGATTGGGTATTTCACGACTATCATACATATAGTAATAGTCTTGAAATGTTTTATCTCCTGCTTTTGCTTTAAGGGCCCATTCATGATGATGAGAAGTATGATTCAATACAATATCAATCATCAGGTACATCCCAGCGGCTTGCATTTTTTCTTGCAATATTTTAAATTCATTGAGGGTGCCAAAACGGGCATCAATTTTTCTAAAATCGGATACTGCATAACCACCATCGCTCTCTCCTTCAGGGCTTTCGAACAAAGGCATCAAGTGTAAAAAATTCACCCCTAATTCTTGCAAATATGGAAGCTGATTGGGCATATTTTTTAAGCTGCCTGCAAATCGATCTACATACAAGCTCATGCCCGTAATTTGATTACTGGTAAACCAAGCAGCTTGTTGCTCTTTTACTTGATCCTTTTTTCTAAATACCGGTTTACGCTGTTTGTACGATTCAATTATTAAAACCAAGAGTGCATCAAAATGCTGGATTGCATTTTTTTGATTACCATAAATAGAGTTGAATAAATCTTGTAAAGTATTGGCATTGGCAATGAATCTTATATAGAATGGATGGTCTACCCCAGCAATGTCTAATAATTGTTCGTTGCAAATTTTTTTAATCTTTTGATGAAGCAAATATTGATACACTTATAAATGATTTACTGAAAAATTTGATTGTTTAAATATTTGAAAGCTTCCATAGCGCCCATGTATTCACAAGTTCTTGCACCAGCTTTATTAGCGTTTGAAATTATTTTATTCCATTCATCCAATGAAAGAGCTTGAATAGCTGTGTCATCTAAATGACTTAGTTGATATAAGACAGCTCCCACAAAAGCATCTCCTGCACCAGTAGTGTCTACCGGTTTTACTGGGATTGATTCAATAATGTATTGCTTTCCATGCAATCCTAATAAAGTGCCATCTTTCCCTAGTGTTATTGTAAATACCCCTGATGTTTCTTTCAGTAAAACAGCTGTTGCGTCTTCTAATGAAGTTGTATTGGTTAATAGCATAGCTTCTTCATCACTCACTTTAAAGAAATTACAATTGCGTAAGAAATGCCAACTCTGGCTAACAAAAGAGTCTGTATTGTTAGGGAATAATAGATGTCTATAGTTGGGATCAAAACTGATATAAATTTTATGGTGCAGCGCTTTTTGCAACAAGTGTAAATAAGCAGCTTGTAATAGTCCAGGTAAAAAACCCGTAGCCGATCCAAAATGAATAATTCCTAGATTATTTAAATTGATGGCGTCTACATCGTCAATAGATAATTGCCCATCGGCCCCCCGATTAAAAACAAAATCTCTTTCACCATCGTGCATTAATGAAACAAAAGCAAATGTGGTAAAATGATGCGGGTCTTCTAACATCGCACGCGTACCTACACCAAAGGATTCCATGGTTTGAATGAGTTGTTTGCCAAAAGGATCTTTGCCCACTTTGGCCGCTAATTCAACTTCTCCTCCTAATGCAGCAATGGCAGCAGCTACATTGGTAGGAGCCCCC
>JBKBWE010000107.1:0-8271 GCA_046289145.1 Sediminibacterium sp. | reverse complement strand
CAAATCAAAATGAATGCCTTCTAATAATAAGTCGGTGGTAACTACAGTTTGCTTTCCAAAATGGTCAATCACTGCAGCATCATCTCCCACTCCCAATATGGTAGAAGCATTTTGTATTTCTACATTTTTGGTTAAGTGTTCAATTAAACCAAACTCGCCTAAGTCGGCTATTTCTGTTCTTTGTTCCATAGAATCAATTTAGAAAGGTCCTCCGTTTACAACAGCTACTAATTCATCGTGAATATGGCCATTGGTGGCAATAATATGTGGTTGGTAAGGAGAATAATAGTCTCCTTTAAAATCGGTTACTTTTCCGCCAGCTTCTTCTACCATTAAAAATCCAGCAGCACTATCCCAAGCTTGAAGTTTGTGTTCATAAAATCCATCAAACCTTCCTGCGGCTACCCAACATAAATCTACTGCCGCACTTCCTAATCTTCTTACTGGAACCCCCTTTCTGATTAATTTTTCAAAAACCTGTAAAGGACCGTTGGGCGCGTCTAAATAAGTATAAGGAAAGCCAGTTACCAAGCAACTCTTGATTAAACTGGTTTTATTACCTACTTTAATTTTTTGGTCGTTTAAATAAGCACCTGCGCCTCTTTCTGCAAAATAAAATTCATTCATAAAAGGGTTGTATACCGCACCCATTATCATTTTTCCGTCCTTCTCTATTCCAATACTTACACAGCAAATAGGAATGCCATTGGCAAAGTTTACTGTTCCGTCAATGGGGTCTATGATCCATTTATAAGTAGAATCTTGTTTTAATTCACCCGATTCTTCACTTAAAATAAAATGATCTGGAAATTCAGCTTGAATAGTATCCATTATGGCTTTCTCTGCTGCATGATCTGCTTCGGTTACTAGGTTATTAATGCCTTCTTTATTGCTGATGGCAAATGTTCCATTAAAAAAATGTCGAAGTTGAACAGCCCCTGCTTCGGTGGCTTTTAATAAGGTTTGTTTAAGCATGGCGCAAAAGTAACCCAGATTCTGCATCTTTGGAACAATATTGTGACTACCGAACTTTCCATAATCATTGTTAATTATCGGGTATATCCCTATTTGGATGCTTGCTTACAGGCGGTGTCAACGGCGTTGAGCGGGTTAAATGCAGAGATCATTATAGTAGATAATGATTCAGAAGAAGCCCAACAAATATTGTTGGCTGAAAAGTTTCCAAAGGTTCAATGGGTTTGTTTAAAACAGAATATTGGATTTGCTAGGGCAAATAATCTGGCAATTAAAAAGGCGGTGGGAAAATATATATTGTTTTTAAATCCTGATACTTCTATTCAGCCCAATACACTCAAAGATGCTGTTCAATATTTAACATTGCATCCAGCTGTGGGTGCTGTAGGAGTGCAAATGCGCAATGGGGATGGTCATTTTTTACCGGAAAGCAAAAGAGATCAGCCAAGTTTAATAGGGTCCTTGTTTAAATTGATGGGTTTGGCGATGCTTTTTCCTAAATCCCCTTTTTTTAATAATTATGCTTTAGGTCATTTAGACAAAAACCAGGTGCATGCAGTACCTATTTTGGCGGGTGCTTTTATTATGATGCCAACCGAACTAATTGTAAAAATGCAGGGATTTGATGAATCTTTCTTTATGTATGGAGAAGATATTGACCTCAGTTTAAGGGTGCTGCAAGAAGGATTCAAAAACCATTATCTAGGCAACTTAACCATCACTCATTTCAAAGGTGCAAGTTCCAAACAAGACCCAGCTTACCTAACCCATTTTTATGGGTCTATGATCATTTTTGTGGAAAAATACCGCCATTTATATGGAGGTTCATTGGGAGCTTGGTGTATAAAAAAATGTATTCATTTAATTGGTTGGTTGGCCTATTTCAAGAAAAAAATTCAATAAGGGATTTCACAAAATATTATATATAATTCATTTAGTTTAGCTTCGTAGCTTAACTGTTAACGAACGCATGTCTATAATTGATCTTAAACTGCCGAATGCTATTTTAAAGGCACTAAGGCTTCCACAAAACAATCTCCGAAGAGATCAGTTGAGGGTGCTAAAAAAGCTATTGAAAAAAGCAAGGTTTACTTCTTTTGGTCAGCAATATCGTTTTGATGAAATCTTATTGAGCAAACATCCTGGAAAAAAGTTTCAGGAAATTGTTCCAACATTCAATTACAATAAAATTTACAACGAGTGGTGGCATAAAACCATCAAAGGTCAATCTGATATTTGTTGGCCTGGTAAAATAAAATATTATGCATTAAGCAGTGGTACTAGCGAGTCTGCAAGCAAATACATTCCTATTACCAACGATTTATTACGGGGTAATAAAATTGTTATGATTAAGCAATTGCTTAGTTTAAGCAAGTATGAAAACATTCCTTTTACTTCTATTGGCAAAGGTTGGTTAACATTGGGAGGAAGTACCGAATTACAAAAAGGACCTGGTTATTTTGCTGGCGATCTTAGTGGTATTACTGCCAAGAAAGCACCGTTTTGGTTCCAACCATTTTATAAACCGGGTAAAAAAATAGCTAAACAAAAAGACTGGAATAAAAAGATAGCTGAAATTGTAGAGAAAGCCCCACAATGGGATATTGGTTTTTTAATTGGCGTTCCTGCTTGGATTCAAATGTGTGTAGAACAAATAGTTGAACGGTATAAATTAAATAATATACATGAGCTATGGCCCAACCTCGCCTTTTTTGTACATGGTGGAGTAAGCTTTGAACCCTACAAAAAAGGATTTGAAAAAATGCTGGGTAAACCCATCACTTATATAGAAACCTATTTAGCTAGTGAAGGATTTATTGCCTACCAAGACCGTCAATATGCAAAAGGCATGCGATTGGTAACCAATGAACATATCTTTTTAGAATTCGTTCCTTTTGATGATATCAATTTTACTGCTGATGGTGAAATGATTGAAAATCCTGAAGCATTGATGTTGCACGAAGTAGAAGAGGGAAAAGATTATGCACTTTTGATTAGCACTACTGCGGGTACTTGGCGTTATTTAATTGGTGATACTGTCAAATTTGTAGATAAAGAAAAATCGGAGATTATTATCACAGGAAGAACCAAACATTTTTTAAGTTTAGTGGGAGAGCATTTGAGTGTAGACAATATGAACAAAGCCGTTCAAATGGCTTCCCAAAAATTCAATATTAGTATTCCGGAATTCACTGTTGCGGGTATTCCTGTAGACAATTTCTTTGGACATCATTGGTTTGTTGCTTGTGACGATAATGTAGATCAAAATCTATTGTGCAATTTCATTGATGAATGTTTAAATGAACTCAATGATGATTATGCGGTTGAAAGAAAAAGTGCCTTAAAAGAAGTGAGATTGACGGTATTAAAAGAAGATGATTTTATGAACTTTATGTTGAGTAAGGGCAAAGTGGGTGGTCAACATAAATTTCCTAGGGTGTTAAAAGGAACCATGCTAAATGATTGGTATCAATTCTTAGAAAAAAACAAATGAAGCTAAAGCCATTTCACGCAAGCTTTATTATAACAACTTTATTAGTGTGCTCAATTGCATTTGCACTTACTATCAATACCCCTAAAGAATTATCTCATCAAGACTTAAGAGCACCAGAAACCGTACAAGTTCTTTTTAAAACCAACAAAGGAAATTTTATTATTCAATCTAATCGTTCTTGGGCACCCCTAGCTGCAGATCGATTTTATACTTTAGTAAAAAAAGGGTTCTATTCCAATATCTATATTTTTAGGGTAGAAAAAGATTATGTAGTACAGTTTGGGATTTCTGATAATCCTAAAGAAAGCCGTTTCTGGGACAAAGCCCGACTAAAAGATGAGCCGGTTATTCAAAAGCATAAAAAAGGAATGGTAGCGTTCGCAAGGAGTGGAAAAAACTCTAGAACTACACAACTCTTTGTGAATATGCAAAACAACATCAAGCTAGATACCACTATGCGTGAAGGTGTACACGGTTATCCTCCTTTTGGTAAAGTAATTAGCGGTATGGATGTTTTCTTTCTATTAAACGACCAATATGCAAAACGTATTCTTCCGTTGCAAGATTCTATATACCTACATGGTAATCAATACCTGACTCAACATTTTCCAGGCTTAGACAAAATAATCAGCGCAACAATTATCCATTAAAATAGCACTAATCAGTTATTTTTGCAAACTGACTAAATAAAGGCTATCGGCATGATTGCACCATTGATGAAAGGACTTGTATTGGGATTGATTCTGAGTATTTCGGTAGGTCCAGTCATTTTTGCCATTATCAAACAAAGCTTGGCCAACGGCCACAAAGCCGGTTACACTTTTGTTGCAGGTGTGTCTGCCAGTGATATTAGTTTGGTGTTGGTTTGTAATGTATTTACTTCCTTTTTTACTACAGCCCTTTCTCATAGTGATACCATTGCAATTGCTGGTAGCATTTTTTTAATTGGTGTGGGTATTTACACTTTATTCTTTAAGAAAGTAATTGTAGATGAAGACAACAAAATAGAGATCAAGAAATTTCGCAAAAGAGATTTAGTGGGAATATTTTTATCGGGTTATTTTATGAATATGCTTAACCCCGCGGTTTTCCTTTTTTGGTTTGCTTGGACGGCCGCTATTACAGGAGATGCAGCAAGTACCCCCAATCCCAATCAATACAAATGGATTGTTTTTATTACCTGTTTAGTATTTGTGTTGCTTTCTGATATTGCCAAAGTTGCCTTAGCTGGTAAATTAAGAGAACGCTTAACACCCACTATTTTACATCGAATAAATAAGTTATCGGGTCTAATTTTAATTGGGTTTGGCATAGCATTAATTTGGGGAGTACTCAATTTTGGAGACCAATTAAAATAGATTGTATCTTTCTGTTGAAATAATAATTTGTGATTAAAAAAATCTGGAAAAAAACAAAACGAATTATTCTGATTTTGTTTTTTAGCTCCCTTTTGTACACCATTATTTGTAGATGGGTAATGCCCCCCATCACCATCACCCAAATTGCCAATACATTTGGGTATGGTCTTAAAAGAGATTATGTATCGTGGAATCAAATAAACTATTCGGTAAAGCTAGCAGCAATTGCTAGTGAAGACCAAGCATTTCCAGATCATAGTGGATTTGATTGGGACGCTATTGAGAAGAGTTTAAAGCCAAAGAAAAAAGGAAAAAAAACAAAAATTCCATTAGGGGGTGGTGCAAGTACCATTACCCAGCAAACAGCTAAGAATGTTTTTTTATGGCAGGGGGGATTGATTACTAAGTTTATTCGAAAAGTACCTGAGCTCTATTTTACCAAATTGATTGAATGGGTTTGGGGCAAAGAAAGAATACTTGAAGTATATTTAAACGTTATTGAAATGGGTCCCGGTATTTTTGGTATTCAAGCTGCTGCTAAACATTATTTTAAAAAAGACGCTTCAAAGCTTACTCGTGCAGAAGCAGCTATGATAATTTCCTGCTTGCCCAATCCTAAAAAATTTACTGTTAAGCCAATGAGCAGAAGGGTTGCATGGCGTTATCCGCAAATACTAAAACAGATGAATAGTTTAGAAGGAGACGAAGACATCAAAAATTTATTGCGTTAGAGCATAAACTGGTTTATTGCTTTAATGGCTGCTTGGGTTCGTTCTGCATTATTACCACTAATTAATGCCCATGGTGTTGATTGATTCATTAATAAATCTTTATAGATAGCAAATAATTCTTGTCTAGGTTTTTCATCAGGGTATTCTCTTAATTCGTCTTTTACCCAAGGCAAATCAATATTGCATAATAAATAACCATCGTATTTTTTTTTAACGATGGTATCTAAAATAAAAAAATCACATTCCCCAAATACATATTCGCTCCACACTTTCATAACATACATATCTGTATCTATGAATAGTATGGGCGCTTTGTTACTATTTAATAATGATTTAGTAGTGAGTTCCTCTAACTTTAATTGACCTTTTGCAATTTTCAATAAATCTGCAGGTGTATAGCTGGTACCATTTTTTAATAAATATTCTCTTGCATATTCTTCACACCATGCAGATTGAAAGTGTGCCGCCAATGATTTACACAACGTGCTTTTACCAGTACTTTCTGGTCCTAGAATCACAAATTTTTTAATGGCTTTCATGCTGCGCTTTTTTCTGCCAACTAATTAAGCCGGCAATGGCTAAAATTAAGAGTAACAAAAACTGCACACTTGTAAATACATAGCCCTTTATAAAGTATAACGGAATGGAAGCAATATTTGTTGCTATCCACCAATACCAGCTGGCCACTTTTTTTCTAGCCATTAACCACATTCCAGTGTAAGCGGTGGCACTAGCAAATGCATCTGCCCAAGGAATGGCTTCAGGCGCAAAAGATGCTTTCAACCAGGTGAGTGCAAAAAAAATCAGTATATAAAAAGAAACAAAAAAAGTCCATTGTTGTATCCGATCTTTTCGATTGCTTAAGGTAATTTTCAATTGTGCTTCTTGGGTATTTTGATTGATTTTACTCCACCATATCCACCCATATATACTTACGATGGTATAATACAAGTTAACGCTCGCTTCACCGTAAAGCTGTCCTTTTATACTTAAGTAAATATAAATAGTGGTGTTAATTAATCCAATGGGATATACTAGAATATTTTCTTTTCTACTGAACCAAACACTGGCAATTCCTGCACAAACAGCAATAAATTCTAGCAAGCTTGTTTGTTGCAAACCATTCATGAATTGTTGGTATATATCCGTTAAACTCATTGGGCATTGGCTTGGGTAAAATAAAAAATGGAACCATCCTTGAATTGCCACTTTTTGGCTTGTTTAAAATGGGTTCTAATATATTCATCGTCTATCAAATCTGGGTTTTTACCATATTCAAACCAAACGAGATATATATTTTTGTGGTTTAAAAAAGGATTTATTTCTTGTTGCAAATCTTTATGTGGCAAAGGATTGGCTTTTATATTAGCTAGAAAAAATACGGCATCATTGGCATTTGAATAGATGGGCGCCTGGTAATTACTGTGATGCGTTTTCATAAACTGAAGCAAGGGAGAACCTCTCCAAAGATCATCGGTGTATCCCGGTATACCAGCATACCCTATCCCTTCCCAATTAAATAAATGCGTTTGATAATGATGATTTGCACCAATTACATACCAGGTGCTAAAAATCATAAGTATAAATGCTTTCTTATATCTCTTGAAAGCAACAATCCATTGGTAAAAACAGTGGGCAATTAAAATAACTAAGGGAATATATAATGGAATTAATAGCCGGCTGCTTAAAGTTTCAAACCTAGAAAAGCTTGCAATAAATAATAAGAAAATACTATAAACCAATATGAACAAACTTAATACGGTAATGACTGATGCAAAAAATTGTTGTTGAATCAGCCGATACAACAATACAACCATTACCATTATTACAAGTATAACTCCAATGATTAGTATGGTAGTAGAAGAATCATTTTCACTATTCGGAAACCAATACCCCAACACGTTTATAAAATCTTGCAAATTGGTGGAGATTGTTTTTAAAGAAGATTGTCTTACGCCCGCTATTGTTTGTGTTAGTAAATTATTCCGTACAATATTCATTAAAGGCAAACTACACCCTACCAATGCTAGTAATCCTATATGGTTTAGTTTGGTGCGCCAATTAAATTGAAAATATAGAAGAATCAGTAAGCCCCCAGAAATCAATAAAGTAATGGCTACATATCTAACAGAGCAGGCAACTGCTGCAATAGTTGCAGCTATTAGCAACCAATTCTTTTTTTCAGTAAGTAAATATTGGTGAAAGGCAACTATAAAAATGAGTACTAAAAGTATAAACACTGTTTCAGACCATAACATAGTATATACTTCTAAAATTCCTGGACTACTAAGTATTAAACACAAAATCATCAACCGAAAAAAAGCATGTTTAATTTTTGCATGAAGAAGCAAATAACTACTGGTATATAATACTGCCGCTAATAATAAGCTATTTAGTATTGGCGCGGCTGTAATCACTTCAGTAAAAAAGACCAGCTTAACCAAACCCAACAAAAATGGATACCCTAATGGAAAATTTACCAAGGGTAAATTATTGTAATCGGTAAACTGAAACGATGCTGAAAAATGATTGGCTGTACTTAAATAGGCAACAGAATCGGGTGAGATACCAATACCACTATGGGCAGTATAAAAAGCAATCCAAATAAACGCAAATACAGATGCAAGTAAAGCATCCCAATGCGTTTTAAAAAATTGGATAAAATATGGCTTCATGTAATGCAATATACTGCACTACCTTTTCTTTATTCCGC
>JBKBWE010000402.1:0-1811 GCA_046289145.1 Sediminibacterium sp. | reverse complement strand
GTTTCCTTGTGCATCAATACTAACTCCAATTAATCTGCCCGGCATGCCTCTTTTAAAATCGTCGCTGGTGGCAAAGAATGCTGCGTGTGGTCCACCATATCCCATTGGTACACCAAAACGTTGTGCAGATCCTACGGCTACGTCTGCGCCTAATTCTCCTGGAGAAGTTAATACGGTTAGTGCTAATAAATCGGTTGCCATGATTACATAGGCATTGGCTACATGCACTGCATCAATAAATGTTTTGTAATCGTTTACTGATCCATTATTAGCAGGGTATTGTATGATAGCGCCAAAATAAGTTTCATCTATTTGGGCAGTTTTGTAATCGCCAAATACCAATTCAATATGAATAGGTGCTGCACGAGTGATTAATACCTGCTTAGTTTGAGGGAAAATATTATCGTCTACAAATAATTTAGGCTTGGTAATATTATCTGTTTTGTTCGCAATATGAAACAACATCGCCATTGCTTCTGCTGCTGCTGTTGCTTCATCTAACAAAGAGGCATTGGCCATTGGTAAACCGGTTAAATCGGTCACCATGGTTTGAAAGTTCAATAAACTCTCTAATCTCCCTTGAGAAATTTCTGCTTGGTAAGGGGTGTATTGGGTATACCATCCTGGATTTTCAAAAATATTTCGGAGAATCACACTTGGCGTAATAGTGCCATAATATCCCTGACCTATAAAGTTTTTGTATAATTTATTTTTTGCAGCCACTTTTTTTAGTTCTGCTAAGTATTCAAACTCACTAATGGCAGCAGGTACTGCAAGGTCTTGCTTGATTCTGATGCTATCAGGTACCGTTTTGCTGATCAATGACTCTACATTGGGCTCCTCTATTGTTTCTAGCATTGCACTTAAATCGGTCGCATTAGGGCCAATATGTCTTCTCTGAAATTCGGTGGATTGTTGATCAAATAAATTCATACTCAAAGGGCTTTTTGGTGGCGCAAAGGTAATAAGTATGAACATCAATTTAACTGCTTTGTTGAGCGAATAGTATAATTTTACTGCGTTGTGATTAATTTCTTAATATGTTTAACTGATACTTGTGGAAGACTTGATGATTAATTGGGAGAAAAAATCTGCTGAACACCAAAAAAAGTATGGACAGTTCTTAAAAAAAGCCAACAAAAACAAGGTGTTGAAAGTATTGCCTGATTTGCATGAAAAGGCTTTTGAGCAAATCAACTGCTTAGATTGTGCCAATTGTTGCAAGAATTACTCTCCCCGGTTTAAACAACCCGATATTAAAAGGATTAGTAAGTACTTAGGCATGAAGGAAACGGCATTTATAGATGAATACTTAAACCTTGATTCGGATGGGGATTATGTAGTTAAATCTACCCCCTGCCCATTTTTAGGACAAGACAATCTTTGCAGTATTTACGATGAACGTCCTTCCGATTGTGCCCGTTTTCCTTATACCGACGAAGATGTACTATTAAAGCGTCCGTTGATAACTTTAAAAAATTCAAGCTTCTGTCCTGCAGTATATCATGTGATGGAAAACCTGATGGCTATTGTGAAATAATGGTTCGCTTTTTCGCGTATGCTTAATACTTCATTTTTCTGAGTGCGGGTGCTTTAAACCAAGTAGCCAGTACCACTAATATGGTCATTGATCCCCCAAAAACAACCGAAGGAATTACGCCCATTATTTTAGCGGCCAATCCACTTTCAAATTGGCCCAATTCATTGCTGCTGTTGATGAACATAGAGTTGACACTCATGACCCTACCTCGCATATGATCGGGTGTTTTCATTTGCACAATAGTGCCTCTAATAATTACACTTATGCCATC
>JBKBWE010000106.1:1914-8495 GCA_046289145.1 Sediminibacterium sp. | reverse complement strand
ATTTCTCTATGAAAAAAAATATTTTTTATTCTTTATTAATACTGTTGTTGATACCAGCAGTTGGCTGTGCAAAAAAATCAACTACACCCGCAGTAGGTGAAGTAAAAGCATCTGCATATACGCCTGATATTCCTGTTTTAAAGGGATTGGCCACTAATGCAATTTTGCGAGTGAATATTTTTATTCCTGCAGATAATGATGCGCAGCAATATACAGGCATCAATTGCAGCATCAATGCCAACGCCATCAATGATATTGAGAATATCACGGTTTACCAAACCAGTGCCGAACCATTTTCTACTAGTACCCCCCTTGCGAATAGTAAGCCCACCAATGCCAATTTTAATGTTCCAATAACATTGAAGTTGGCACCTGGGCTTCATTTTATTTGGTTTAGTGTCACACTAAAAAATGACGCAAGCATTGATGGTAATGTAGAATTACGCGCAACTGAGTTAATGCAATCAAACGGAAAAAAATTATCCATTAGTCAACCAGCAGGCAACTATGCAAAACTAAAGGGAACAGCTGTTCGTAAAGCAGGTGATGATAATGTAAATACGTATCGCATACCAGGCATTGTTGCAACCAACAAGGGCACTTTATTGTCTGTTTATGATATTCGCTATAAAAATAGTGCAGACTTGCCAGGCAATATAGACGTGGGTTTGAGCAGATCTACCGATAGTGGAAAAACTTGGCAGCCCATGAAAATAATTATGGATATGGGAGCGCCGCACGAAAACAACGGAGTGGGTGATCCCGCCATACTATTTGATCCCATTACCAAAAAAATATGGGTAGCAGCATTATGGAGTAAGGGCAATCGTTCTATTGCCGGATCTTTGCCCGGTATTTCTCCTGATACTACCGGACAGTTTGTTTTAGTTAGTAGTGATGATGATGGACTTACTTGGACTGCGCCTTATACTATTACGCCTCAAATTAAAAACCCTAAATGGCATTTATTTTTTAACGGTCCAGGATCAGGTATTGCAATGAAAGATGGCAAACTTGTTTTTGCTGCACAATATTGGGATGAAGTGAAGAAGCCTTATTCAACCATTATTTACAGTGCAGACCATGGAGCTAATTGGGTAGGAAATTTAAATGGACCAAAATCGAATACAACAGAAAGTCAAGTAGTAGAAACCATACCGGGTACACTAATGTTGAATATGCGAGACAATAGAGGATCGTATAGAAGTGTTGCTACCACTACTAATTTAGGTACTAGCTGGACAGAGCATTCAACCTCATACAATGCATTACAAGATCCGGTTTGTATGGGCAGTTTAATTAAGGCGAATGTAAAAGTGAAAGGGGTACTAAAAGAAGTATTGTTCTTTAGTAATCCCAATACTACCAATGGTAGATATGATATTACTATTAAAGCCAGTTTAGATTTAGGGCAAACATGGTTGCCAGCGAATCAATTATTGATTGACGAGCGCAACTGTTATGGTTACTCTTCATTAACACAGATAGATGAAGAAACAATTGGTATTTTATACGAAGGAACCAAGGATTTATATTTTGTAAAAGTGCCAGTAACGTCTATAATAAAATAGTATTCGAATTGATATGATGTACTCCAACAAAGAACTAGAAGAGCTTGCGGCTTTTTATAGCAATCAATTATTAAATGGTACCATCCCTTTTTGGTTCCCTCGATCTTTTGATCAAGAGCATGGCGGATTTTTATTGATGCGTGATGCTGATGGGTCATTAATTGACGATGATAAAGCAGTATGGATACAAGGACGAGCTACTTGGATGTTGGCTACTTTATATAATACAGTAGAGCAAAAAGCAGAATGGTTAGCAGGCGCAAAGTTGGGCTACGACTTTTTAAATAAATATTGTTTCGATACAGACGGTCAAATGTTTTTTCATGTTACTCGTGATGGTAAGCCCATTCGTAAAAGAAGGTATTTTTTTTCGGAGACATTTTATGTGATTGCAGCCGCCGCTTATGCAAAAGCTTCAGGGGATGAAACAGCCGCTGCCAATGCAAGACGGGTTTTTGATTTATGTATTCAATACGCAACCACACCTGGATTATTGCAACCCAAATATACCAACACCAGACCAAGTAAGGGAATTGGCGTACCAATGATTATGATGAATACTGCGCAGCAGTTGCGTGAAACAATTGGGCATGCACCTTGCGACGAATGGATCACCAAATGGATAGAAGAGATAGAACGATTCTTTGTGAAAGACGATATACAATGTGTGATGGAGCAAGTAGCGCCAGATGGTTCCATCATTGATCATATTGATGGAAGAACTTTGAACCCTGGTCATGCAATAGAAGGCGCTTGGTTTATATTGCATGAAGCAAAGCATCGCAATAATGATCCACATTTAATTAATTTAGGTTGCAGAATGTTAGATTATATGTGGGAGCGAGGCTGGGACAAAGAACAAGGCGGCATACTTTATTTTGGAGATGTGTATAATAAGCCCGTACAAGAATATTGGCAAGACATGAAATTCTGGTGGCCACATAACGAAGTAATCATTGCTACCTTATTGGCTTATATAATGACAGGTAATCCAAAATATGCCGAGTGGCATAAAATGGTAAACGATTATGCATACGCACAATTTTTTGATATGCAACACGGAGAATGGTTTGGTTATTTGCATCGGGATGGAAGTGTTGCACAAACGGCAAAAGGAAATTTATACAAAGGGCCATTTCATTTACCAAGACAAGAATGGTATTGTATGCAACTACTCAAATCGTATTTGTCATGAAAGGCATGATTCGCATCTGGATGATGCGCTTCGGTCTAGTGTTTTGTTTGGCTGTAATACAAAACTTTACGGAACAGACGCCGCTAATGGCACAGTCTTCGAGTGAAGCAGACATCTTGAGCGTCAATAAAATTTTTACCGACCATATGGTGTTGCAACGCGATCAGCCCTTACATATATGGGGCAAGGGATTGCCGGGTGCAACGGTGCGAGTAGAGCTGTCGAGCGCTGCATCAGCTGTGGAACAGCATGCTTCTGCTTTGGCACAGCGCACCGCATCATTAGTTGCGCTGGTTAAACGAGATAGCACTTGGAGTGTTTATTTACCTGCACAAGCAGCAAGTACGCTGCCCCATGATGTAAAAATTATTTCTGGTAAAAAAAATATACTCATCAGCAATGTGCTATTGGGTGATATTTGGATTTGCATTGGACAAAGCAATATGGAGTGGCCCATGCAACGCGAAATGTATTATCGCGAAGCAATGGCAACAGCCAATCAACCCTTACTCAGATTCTATAATCCTATGTACGCAGGAAAAAATGTATTCAACCAATATTTTTCTGATTCGGTTTTGCAAATGATGCAACCCGAAAAATTCTTTGCGCCTACTAGTTGGCAAGTGAGTGATAGCAATAGTTTCAGGGCTATGAGTGCAGTGGCGTATTATTATGGAAAATCCATTATTGAAAACACAAAAGTACCCATTGGGCTGATTAATTTATCTATTGCTGGGGCACCACTGGAAACATTTATAGGAGTAGAAGCTTTGAAATCGGACGAACGTTTTGCTGCTAAAGCAATTGAACCATGGCTAACTAATCCAGCTATTCCGGTATGGGTAAAAGAAAGAGGCATTCAAAATTTGCGTACAGGAACCAATCATCCTTTTAAACCAGGTCATGCATATGAAGCAGGTTTAAAACCCTTGTTCCCATTGGCTATAAAAGGAATTATTAATTACCAAGGGGAAAGCAATGCGCAAGAATTAGAAAGAGTATGGGAATATGGGGCTTTAACCCAATTGATGGTGCAAAATTTTAGGGGGCGTTTTAAACAACCCATGTTGCCATATTTTTTTGTTCAATTGAGTTCTATTGATTCGGTTAAATACAAGGGACAATACTGGCATTTATTTAGAGATGAGCAAAGAAAAATAATGGAACGAGTTTCCTATTCTGGTATGGCTGTTTGTACCGATTATGGATTAAAAGACAATGTGCATCCTACTAATAAAAAAATTGTGGGAGAGCGATTAGCAAGATGGGCATTGAATAAAGAGTATGGACTATCCATCGTACCATCTGGTCCATTGCCACTGCGTGCAGAATATGCTAATGGGCAAATACAGATCACATTTAATCATGCAATAGATGGATTAGCAACTGCTGATGGAAAGCCTTTGCGGGGTTTTTCACTAGATGGTATTCATGAAGTTTCAGCGCGGATTCAAAAAGGAACGCTTCAAATTGGTAAGGCTGTTTCTTCTGGGGCCGAAATGGTAGTAATTGATTGTGAAGAACAACCAGCATATATTTATTATGATTGGAAGCCTTATACTGATGGAAATTTGGTGAATAGAGAACAGCTCCCAACTTCTACTTTTAAAATAAAGGTTGACTTTGCTCAAAGCAAGCAAATCAGCATTATTCCTGTTCCGGTAAGTTTACAACAAAATGAGGGGGAATTTATTATCAATGATCAAACCCAAATTGAATTTTCCGCACAATCAAAGCAACTACAATCAGCTGTCAATTTTTTGCGCAAGGCCATTCAAGAAATTTCAGGATTGAGTGTGCCAATTAATAAAACAACGAAACAAAAAATACAGCTTGCTTTAATAAAAGATGCAGCAATTGGCGAAGAGGGTTATCAGTTAAGAGTTTCAACCAATGCAATTCATATTAAAGCCAATACACCCGCAGGAATTATATATGGTATGCAAACGCTACTGCAGACGCTTCCTGCAGTAAGAACCAATGCAAAGCTTACTGTTCCATGCATGCAAGTAACCGACTATCCTCGATTCAAATATCGAGGGATGCATTTAGATGTGAGTAGACATTTCTTCGGCCCCAATGTAATTAAACAGTATTTAGATTTATTAGCTACTTATAAGTTCAACACATTTCATTGGCATTTAGTAGATGACCAAGGATGGCGTATTGAAATCAAAAAATATCCTGCACTAACCAATACAGGTGCATGGCGTGTTGATCAAACCAATTTGGTATGGGGATCAAGGCCGCAGGCTAAGGAAGGTGAAGCACCTACTTACGGGGGTTACTATACACAAGCCCAAATAAAAGAGATTATTGCTTATGCGTCAGAAAGAAATATAACTGTTGTTCCAGAAATTGAAATGCCTGGACATGTGGCTTCAGCAATAGCTTCTTATCCATTTTTAAGTTGCACGCAACAACCACAGTTGCCATTAACAGGTGGCAATTACACCAATATGGCTTCCAATTACTGTACAGGGAATGATTCGGTTTTTCATTTTTTAGAAGATGTATTAACAGAAGTAATTCAATTGTTTCCTTCTAAGTATATACATATTGGCGGAGATGAAGTAGATAAAACTTCTTGGAAAAAATGCGCAAAATGCCAGCAAAGAATTCGCAAGGAAAACTTGAAAGATGTAGACGAATTACAGAGCTATTTTATTAAACGAATTGAAAAATTTGTAACTAGTAAAAAAAGAAAAATCATAGGATGGGATGAAATACTCGAAGGAGGTTTAGCACCCGATGCAACAGTCATGAGTTGGAGAGGAGAAGTGGGTGGAATTGCTGCTGCAAAAATGAAACATGATGTTGTTATGACGCCAGGTAATCCTGTTTATTTTGACCATTATCAAGGAGATCCTGCCTCCGAACCTATTGCTATTGGTGGATTTAACACGCTGAAGAAAGTATATGACTATGAACCATTACCCAAAGAGCTAAACGAAACAGAAGCTAAATATGTATTAGGGGCTCAAGCCAATCTTTGGACAGAATATGTAACAACACCCAAACAAGTAGAATACATGGTGTTGCCTCGTATGTTGGCTTTGTCTGAAGTGTTATGGAGTCCTAAAGAGTCGAAAGATTGGGTTGGTTTTAATGAAAGGCTTCAGCAACACTTTAAAGGCTTTGACCAAAAAGGATTAAACTATAGTAAAGGAAATTTTAAAGTAGATATCAAGCCTATTTTAAAAGAAGGAAAATTGTATGCAACCCTTTCAACAGAAGCCTATAAAGGTCAAGTGTATTACACTACTAATGGCGATCAGCCTTCTATAAAAAGTTATCTCTATGAAAGCCCTGTTGAAATTAATTCTTCAGTAACCATCAAAGCAGCTACGGTGGTGAATGGTGAAGTAAAGAGTGTAATTCCCGCCGAACAACAATTTGCTTTGCATAAAGCCCTTGGAAAAAAAGTGAATTATACAAATCCAATTAGTAGGTACTATATGGCGGATGGCCCCCATTCTTTAACAGATGGAATTAAAGGTACTACTGCCATCAATAAATTTTGGCATGGAATAGCTGCAAAGGATTTAATTGCAACAGTTGATTTGGGAGAAGAAAAAAATATTCAATCACTGTCATTGGGTTGTTTACAAAATTACAATGATTGGATTATGATGCCAGAGTGGGTAAAGTTTGAAGTGTCCTTAGATGGAATTCATTTTACCCTAGTAGAAACAGTTCAAACACAGTTTCTACAAACGATAAAACTGCTCAAATTAAAAACTTCACTGCATCTTTTTCTTCAATGAAAGCAAGGTTTGTGAGAGTTACTGCAAAAGTGTTGGATCAATTACCCA
>JBKBWE010000106.1:0-1904 GCA_046289145.1 Sediminibacterium sp. | reverse complement strand
CCAAAGGTCATTCAGGGGAAGGCAAACCTGCTTGGATTTTTGCTGACGAATTCATTGTTGAATAAATGAGCTATGAAAAATAAATTTTTATACAAAGTAATCTTGTTTTTCTGTACTGCTCTATTGGGCATTTCGTTAACAGGTATTTCGCAAATTGTATTGCCCACCTATCCTGATTCTATATTTAATACCTATTATCACCAACGATACAGTTTGTTTAAATCAATGCCGAATGCGGGAGCATCATTGCTGAATAACGGGACTTACTTGCCTTCTTCTCAACGTGATATCATTTTTTTGGGCAATAGTATTAATGATGGAAGTGAATGGTACGAGTTATTCAATGATATCCGAGTTAAGAACAGAGGCATCAGCGGCGATATTACCACGGGCATTTTATATCGATTAAAAGAAGTGACTAGCCGTAAGCCTGCCAAAGTTTTTTTAATGATTGGTATTAACGATTTGGGTAGGGGAGTATCGCCAGATTCAGTGGTGAAGAATATATTACTGATTAACGACTATATACTACAAGAGAGCCCAAGTACTAAAGTATTTATTGAAAGCATTTTGCCTGTGAACGCCAGCTTTGGAAAGTTTCCAGGACAGGTGAGTAAGGGTGCTCAAGTTGTACGGTCGAATGAGTTATTGAAAGCGGCTGCGGCTCGCCACCGATACGAGTACATTGATTTGCATTCGAAGTTTGTAGATGCGCATGGATTATTAGATGCAAAATATACCAATGATGGATTGCATTTAACGGGAGCAGGTTACCAACATTGGCGGCATTTGATTTATCCAAAAGTAGTTGGATTAACAAAGAAACCTGCGCTTATTCCAATGCCAAAACAGGTGAATTGGAAGGAGGGTTATTATCAATTAAAGGATGGTAAAACTTTGAAGGAGCAAGTGACTATTGTTTTAGCGAGTCCCAATCAAAAAAATAGTAAACCTGAATTAAAGGGCTCAGTCGGAGAAAAAAACGTATCGTTCAGTACGAATGAAGCCTATGAGCTGAGCGTAAGCCCTACTCAAATAATTATCAAAGCGGTAACAGAAAACGGCGTCTTTAATGCGATGCAAACGTTGCAGCAATTGGCACGCAATGGTCAAACCATTGATGCCGTTGAAATCAAAGATGCGCCTGCATTTGCATGGAGAGGTTATATGATTGATGTGGGAAGAAATTATTTGTCGATGAATTTGCTTAAACAGCAAATTGATATCATGGCAAAATACAAGTTGAATGTATTTCATTTTCATGCAACAGAAGACATTGCATGGAGAATAGCCATTAAACAGTATCCACAACTGACAGCACCTGAACATATGATCCGCAATAAGGGTATGTATTATACAGAGGCCGAAATAAAAGAGTTGATTGCTTATTGCAAAGCGCGTAATATTTTATTTGTGCCAGAAATAGATATGCCCGGTCATAGTGCAGCTTTTAAGCGCGCTATGAAAGTAGATATGCAGAGTGATTCTGGAATCGTTTATGTAAAAAATATACTCAAAGAATTTTGTACCACTTATGATGTGCCCTATATCCATATTGGTGCAGACGAAGTAAAAATCACGAACCCTAATTTTATTCCAGAAATTACGCGTTATATCCAAAGCTTTGGAAAGAAAGTAATTGGCTGGCAACCAGGCGGGAATTTTTTAGACAGTACCATTAGTCAATTGTGGATGGATGATTTAGGAAAAATCACCAATGATAAACAAGTACAGTATATTGATTCAAGGCATTTGTATCTGAATCATATGGATCCATTAGAAGCAGTGACTACAATCTTTAATAGACAGTTGGCCAACAGAAACAGTGGAGACGATAATGCATTAGGTGCTGTTATTTGTACCTGGCATGATAGAGCTGTTGCCATACAAGAAGATGTGCTGAA
>JBKBWE010000105.1:0-8506 GCA_046289145.1 Sediminibacterium sp. | reverse complement strand
CGTATGATTCCATAAAAAATCAACCCCGCCAAATGTTGCTAAATAGTCACTAATATTTGCTACAGCAATTCTAGGATCTACAATCAACTCGTCACTAGAAAATAATCCGCCGAATAAATTATTTTGCTTAACCTGAGGAAACTTATTTGCAATTTGACTTGGGGTTAAGAGTTGAATTGGCCTACCTTCAGTATCAAATTGTGCAAATAATTCATTTAATACGATCCATTCTTCTATTGAATAAGCCACATGCAAACTACCAGAATGATTATACCACATTCCTGTTCCATCACAAATGTCTTTCCAAACTTGTGAAGATTTTTTTGCTAATTGATACAATTCACCGGCAGGTTGACCAATAGGCCAAACCATACCAAAATTTCTTATAGAAGCACCAACTGCCATCTGTGTCTTATCAATTATAGTAACACTATAACCACTATTTAAGAGGGCTTTTGCTGTAGCAAGTCCAACAATACCCGCACCAACTACAATTGCAGATTTTTTCACAGAATTTGATTTGATAATTTAAAATATTTTATATGTCCAAAAACTGTAAATAGAACTAAAACAATTCCAATAACTGCTGTTATACTAAACAAAAAAGTAAAAAACACAACCCAACTAAATTGAAATGAAACAAATTCCTTTATCAATAGTACCAATACTGTTCCTAAATATCCAAAGGCATCTGCGATATACATTACAAAACCAACATTACCTTTTACAGAATAAGTTGAAATCATTCTCTCAAAATAAATGCAATTAAAAGGCAGATATGCTAAATATAAACCAGCAGTAGAAAGTAACATCCAATAAAACGGACTTATTAATTGTTGATTAAAAAGTAAAGTGGCCAATAATGAAACTAATAAACCTATTATAACTAAAATATGGGAATAAACGAATGCCTTAAAATTTGATTTTATACTAAAAAATGCTGCAATAATAACGAGTACAAATAGAGTGATTATAGTACTTGACTGTACAAATATTCCCGCCGCTGCATTATATCCAGTTTCAACCCATAATTCATTTGCAAAATCCTCACTAAAATCTCTAACAATGGTAAATAACATATAACTAATAACGATTGGAAGCAACAACCCCCCAAAACGCCAAACAAATTTTTTTCGCTCAGGCTTACTCATAGGAATCCGTTCTGAACGAACCAAAATATCTGATTGATTGGGAATTGGTGTTTGTTTTAATAACCACAATGCAAAAAGCAATGGAAGTAAAAAAATACCCCCTGCAATAAAGGGCATCCAAAAATCATGAATATTGAAATTAAGAAGCAACCACTTGCCAACAGTTTTTGCTAACCCAGAAGCAAAAATAAAACTACTTGCTAAAAATGCGCCTAAGATTTCCGTTGTTTTTCTACCTTCTAAGAAACCAAAAACTAACCCAAAAACCATTCCTAAAGGAAGTCCATTTAAGAACATACAAATTATATTATATGGGGCAGGTACTATAGCAAACAAGAATAATGCAAACCAAGCAGAAAGAATACAAAATAAAATACCCTGAATTCTATAGCCAGGATTCATAGAAGCTATAATATTTATGCCAATAAATTTACTTATCATGTATCCCATGACTTGGGCAATAACTAAACATACTTTATAGGATATCCCCAAAAATGTCCAGCTTTCATAAAGACCTACCGTGAATGGTTTTCGAAATCCATACATACCTGTATATACAACAAACGCAGAAAATGAAACTACCAACAACAATACTGCAGGAGAATTTTTCATCCAATTACTGATGAATTCATTATGTCGAAAATTAAAATCAGTCATTATTCAATCAACAATAAAATATCCTGCAAATGATGAATGATATAATTTGGATTAGCCAATTGAAGGATCTGTTCATCCTGAGCACCTGTAGTAACCCCAATGGTTAACCCGCAATTTGCATTCTTTCCTTCTTCTATATCTACTATAGAGTCCCCTATTTTTACAACAAAGTTTGAATCAGTAATATGAAATTGTTGCATAGCTAAAAAAATCATATCTGGTGCTGGACGACCAAGCACAACATCCGAAGAAGTTATTAGCGCATCTATATGATTCCCAATTTCCCAATGCAATTTTTGCAGCAGAAAATGAGCGGTTTTATAATCATATCCTGTATTAAGCACTACTTTTATTCCCATCAACTTTAATTGTGCGAATAGTTCTTCGGCACCCTCCATAGAAACTATTGGAGCTATTGTATAGGCAATTTCTAAATTGTCTTTAAATACTTGATGAAGCCTTTCTGCAATATTTTCTGGTGCAAAAACGCCCAAATCAATTAATACATCTTTTAAAGCTGTTTTCTTTTCTTTCCCAGCTCCAATTGCAAGTACTAAGTCTAAACTACAATCATACCCATCGTCTATTAACACTTGATGCAATAATTTGTAAACAATATTATTCTCGTTAACAGTGGTGCCTGCCATATCAAAAACCACCATGGATATTTTCTTTTTCATCTTATTCAATTTGACTCTTTTGTAAATGACGAATAATCATTTGCTTGTAGGGTTCAAAGCTTTCAGGCAGGGATTTATTGGGAACTTTAGCTTCTTCATCAATTCTTCTAATGGCAAGTATATCATTCATGTATGGGTTTTGCTCAAAAAATTCTGCTTCTTTTTGAGACATAGGTCCTCCTTGAATATCCAAGGTTTTTAAACTTGCAGAAGATAAAAGTGATAAGTATTCGGGGAATTTAAAACAGAGGTAGCGTTTTGCAGGCACATGCATAGCAACTGACTGTACTACCTTTTCAGAAAACCCTCTTGCGTGTAAATAAGTGGCCCCTAAAATTTCATGATCTTGTAATCCAAGCCCACCCATATCATTCAGCGTAGTAGTAGGCTCACAAATATGCCCTATATCATGAAGCAGTGCTGCAATAATTAAATCTTCGGCAAGCCCTTTCTCTGCAGCAATTTCGGCACTCTGAACCATATGCTCCAATTTTGTAACCGGCTCGCCAATATATTCAGAGCCTCCATTTGAAAGCAATAGATGAATGACTTCTTCCGCAATTTCGGTAGCAATTATTCTTTCCATTAGAATTGTTTAAACAAACCTATTGAAGAGAGATTGCTATAAGCGATTTTTCAGATTAACAAAACATGAAGGAATTGTTAGCAAATTATTACTGAACCAGCTTAACTGCTTTCTCAACTAAAATGTCAGCATCATTGGCAACCACAAAGTACCCATTGGTACGCCAAATTTGACGGGCAATTAATGCTTTAATTCTATTCAATATAAAATCTTTGCTGCGTGCATCTATAGTATTGAAATTCAACCCTTCTTTTGTAGCAAATGCAACAAACCTATTCCATTGTAATGATGTAACCTTGAAATTTACCTTAAAATCAGCAGCATCTTTGAATGCCGTGTATTGCTTTCTATTGGTAACAAAATCATAATAAGCAAAATCATTTAAAGTGCTAGTCATTAACACTTGCAACACAGCCCTTGTGTATAATGAGGAGTCAAATAATACTGTGGTATCGGGTGTAATTCCACCGCCACCAAAAACTATTTTACCTGAAGGTGTTTTATATTTCTTTATAGACCTGGCTAAGGAATCCTTTTTAGCACTTGAATCGGTTTGATGAAAACGACCTACTACTTCATCGTTGTACTTATCTATTCCTTCTGCATAAGACTTTTGAATATTTCTTCCTAGAGGTGTAAAATACCTAGCAACAGTTAACCGTACAGCAGACCCGTCACTCAATTGAAATTGTTGTTGAACCAACCCTTTACCAAATGAACGTCTACCCATTATAGTTGCTCTGTCCCAATCTTGTAAAGCCCCTGCTAAAATTTCACTAGCAGAAGCAGATGATTCATCAATTAACACCACCAATTTCCCTTTCTCAAAAAGACCAGGGCGTTTGGCGGTGAATTCGGTTCTTGGGGTATTTTCTCCCTCGGTATAAACAATTAATTTATTGTCTTCTAAAAATTCATCCGCCATATCAACGGCTTCTTTCATTAACCCACCAGTATTTCCCCTTAAATCTAAAATGAGGCTTTCCATTTTTAAAGACTGTAATTTTTCTAGTTCGGTCATGAACTCTTCATAAGTTCTTTCTGCAAATTTGTTTAAGCGAATAAAACCCACTTTAGGCGCAATCATATATGCAGCATCTACAGAACTTACAGGAATATTACCTCTTGTAATGGTTACTTCTTGCAACTTCCCTGAACGTAAAAATTTCACTTTAACTTTTGAATCAGCTGGGCCTCTAAATAATTTTCTAATGGCAGCTCCATCTAATTTTTTACCAGCAATTAAAACCGTATCATTTACATAAATCAACTGATCACCTGTCATTAGTCCCACTTTTTCAGCAGGCCCTCCAGGCATTATGCTCATTACATTCACCGTGTCGTTCATTTGACGGAACTCTATTCCAATTCCTTGGAAATTCCCCATAATGTCTTCATTGGCAGCAGATAAGTCAGAAGAAGGAATAAATACCGAGTGAGGATCTAAATGCTTCAATAATTCATTGGCCACTAACCCATTAATGCTATCGGCCGAAACCTTGTCTACATACCTATTTTTAATCAATTCGGTCAGTTCTTGTAAAGAAGATCGGCTTGAAGGATTAAAAAACTGAGGAGACATGGTCTTTTCTTTCAACTGAAAGCCAATTAACATTCCCACAATCATTACAATTGCAAATAAAACCGGTAATAAAACCTGCAGTTTCTTAGAACCCATAAATACACATTAAATTATATGTCATGTAAGCATGCAAATATCTATATTTATTGCTGAATTAAACCTTTCCTATGCCTGCCATATTAATTGCCGACAGCGGCTCTACCAAATGCGAGTGGTGTTTGCTGATAAACGGCAAGAAAAAAACCGTACTTACACCCGCTATGAGCCCCTATTTTGTGTCTGGAGAAGAAATGATTCAGATTTTAAATAAACAGCTCATCCCTAAAATAAAAAACACCCCAATAGACCAACTCTATTTTTATGGTACTGGGCTAGGTAATCCTGCCAATGTGCTGATAATGAAAAAAGTGTTTAAACAACTTTTTCCAAAAACCAAAACAGAAATAAATACAGACTTATTAGGTATTGCACGTGCTTCATGCGGCAACAAAAAAGGTATTGCCTGCATTTTAGGAACTGGCTCTAATGCTTGCTATTATAATGGCAAAAAAATTGTTTCCATCAGTCCAGGTTTGGGTTATGTATTAGGTGACGAGGGCTCTGGAGCCTATTTGGGTAAAAAAGTAATTCAATATTATTTATATAAAACTTTTGATGAAGACTTAATGTCTAGATTTCAAAAGCGCTTTGGAGAAACACATGCCAGCATTTTAGAAAACGTTTATAAAAAACCATTAGCCAATAGATACTTAGCAAGTTTTGCCCTTTTTTTGGCCGAAAACAGGGGACATTTTATGATTGAAAATATCATTGAAGATGGACTGAACGACTTTTTCTTCACTCATTTATATAAATTCAAAGAAAGTTGGACCCAACCTATTCATTTTGTGGGCAGTGTTGGATTTGGTTTTAGAGATGTTTTAAAAGAACTTTGTAATAGTTATGAATTAGAGTTGGGTAAAGTTTTAAAGACCCCTATGTCCGGATTATTGGCATATCATAAACAGTAAGCACCATGGGTAATTTTATTAAGGTTACAGAACAAGCTTCTAGGTACAATAACCTAGAAAAAATGAGTATACAGGAAATATTAACCAATATTAACCAAGAAGACAAAACGGTACCAGATGCCGTAGAGAAAGCCATTCCACAAATAGAAAAATTGGTTTCAGCCATTGCAGATAAAATGCTGCAAGGGGGAAGACTATTTTATATGGGTGCTGGCACAAGTGGTAGATTGGGAATTTTGGATGCCAGCGAATGTCCGCCTACTTATGGGGTTCCATATGGATTAGTCATCGGCTTAATTGCAGGTGGCGAAAAAGCCATCACCCAAGCAGTGGAATTTGCAGAAGATAGCGCAGATGAGGGTTGGAGCGATTTACAAAAGCATTTTATTAATGATAAAGACGTGGTAATTGGTCTAGCGGCAAGTGGAACAACTCCTTATGTAATTGGTGCACTAAAAGAATGCAGAAAAAGAGGAATTATCACTGGCAGTATTAGTTGCAATCCTAACTCTCCTATTTCAGCTGCTGCAGATTTTCCAGTAGAGGTAGTAGTAGGCCCTGAATTTGTAACTGGTAGCACGCGTATGAAGAGCGGCACGGCTCAAAAATTAGTGTTGAATATGATATCTACAGCTATCATGATTCAACTAGGCCGAGTAGAAGACAATAAGATGGTAAATATGCAATTGAGCAATATTAAGTTGGTAGACAGGGGCGTAAAAATGGTCATGGACAATTTGGGCTTAAGTGATTATGAAAAAGCAAAAGACCTTTTGTTAAAATATGGCAGTGTTAAAAAAGCAGTTGAATCGATAGGAAGCGAGTAATATGCATGAAATAGAACCATTTTTTAATTGGAGACATATTTATATTGCTGAAGAAGACAAGCGTTCTCCTTTTTACGGACGAACTTATTCTGAGTTTGAATTCTCTCAAACGGTTTACAATTATTTTATTCATCCTCAATGGGATGATTTTGGAAGCAGAACTTTATACCTCAAAATAATTTATGTAGACTATGAATTACAATTTGCTATCATTGAATTTATAGGTGAATGGAATGATGCCATAGAGAATGATATCATGGAACTCAAAAGAGAAATCATTGATTTGTTGGAAAAAGAGGGGATTTATAAGTTTATACTTATTGCCGAAAATGTATTAAATTTCCATAGTAGTGATAAAGAATATTACCAAGAATGGTTTGAAGAAGTGACAGATGAGAATGGATGGATTGTAGCACTCAATATGCCTGCAGCCACTCAGCAAGATTTTAGAGGTAAGAAACTGAATTATTATATTGAACTAATGGAATTGCCCGAGTGGAGGGTTTATAAACCTTATCACCTTTTTAAGAAAATTGACGACGAATTAAATAAACGAATTACTTTATGAACCAAGAAATTATTGACCTCTACGACGAGTATACCCATAAACCTTTAAGCCGACCAGAGTTCATGAGTCGTTTGGCATTACTAACCGGCGGAATGGCTGCAGCGCTGAGCATATTACCAATGATTGAGGTGAATGCAGCCAAAGCAAATATTACTGCTGAAGATGATTTAGAAATAGAAACTATTACTTACGAAGGAGTTAATGGAACAATGAGTGCCTATGTTGCTAAACCAAAAGGCAAGAAAAAATTAGCTGCCGTAGTGGTAATACATGAAAATAGAGGATTGAATGCCCATATTGAAGACGTTGCTCGCAGAGCTGCAAAAGCTGGATACTTAGCTATTGCCCCCAATATACTCTCTCCATTGGGTGAGCTCCCTAAAAACGACGACGAACTAAGGGCCAAATTTGCAACACTCAAAGCAGAAGAGAGTTTACAAAATTTCATTCGTGCATTTAATTATTTGAGCACCCGAAAAGATTGTAACGGTCAATATGGTTGTGTAGGGTTTTGTTGGGGTGGAGCAATGGCTAATAACTTAGCGGTAAATGTCCCCAATTTAAAAGCAGCAGTTGCCTATTATGGACGACAGCCAGAAGCAGGCAAAGTAGCTCAAATTAAATCGGCTGTAATGTTGCATTATGGTGGATTAGACACTAGGGTGAACGAAGGTATTCCTGCCTATGAAGCCGCCCTAAAAGAAAACAAAATTAATTATGAGCTATTTGTTTACGAAAATGTGAACCACGCATTTCACAATGATACAGCGGGAGCCAGATACAATGTGGCAGCCGCAAAGCTTTCCTGGGAAAGAACCTTGGGCTTTTTTGCAAAATATTTGAAGTAACCCGACTATGCCCCTGTACTTGCAACCGTTATAAATACAATATCACCGGCATTAAACATAAATGCAGTGGTTCTCACTTTTATAATAAAGCCATCCACTAATACTTCAATGGAGTAATACGCTCCAAAGAACAATACTTTCTGCACTACCCCTTCTACAAAATGAGGTTGTGCAGGTTTGGTAATTGAAATAGCCAATTGTTCTGGCCTAATTAATGCACGCTTCCCTCTAACGCCTTCTCCTAATAACTGTAAAAAGACTTCGTGTGTTTTAGTATTAATTAAGTTATAATCACCCATTAATGCAGCCACATACTCATTCACTGGATGATGGTACAATTGTTTGGGTGTGCCTTGTTGTACAACTTGTCCATCTTGCATAATAATAATACGATCGGCCCAAGACAATAAGTCGGTTGCATCATGAGAAACCAACAAACAAGTAACTTTTAAAGTAGTGCAAATATCTTCAATTACTGACCGAATAAGTTCTTTATGAACACGGTCTAAATTAGAAAAAGGTTCGTCTAACAACAACAATTTGGGAAATGAAGTCAATTGCTTGGCCAATGCAATTCGTTGTTTTTCTCCACCAGAT
>JBKBWE010000401.1:0-1830 GCA_046289145.1 Sediminibacterium sp. | reverse complement strand
CCAAGTAGCGTCTGCTACTATTACTCTTGCACCAAATTCGAAAGTTACATTTTGAAATCCAATCAGCATTGCAGGTCTTTATTTTGCGTGCAAAGGTAATTGGAATGGGCTCCCAAATGAAATTGCTTTAATTTTGTTTGAAAATAAGCGTAAATGAAAAATATAGCATTTGTTCTCTTTTGGGGATTTTTAGCTGCGTGTAGTGGGAATAGTACAAAAGAAGAGAAAACAGCTGAATTGACTTTAACTACTAAGGAAAGCGCTAATTCAGCTCAATTTAATAGCCAATTCAGTCTTTTTTTAAATAGTTATTTTAATTTAAAAGATGCATTTATTAAGGAACAAATAAGTGCCATAGATGCTGCTTCAGATAGTGTGGCCAAATTGAGTAAAGCGATACCATTAAAAGAGTTAAAAGCGGATAGTACCCAAAAAACAGCCCAAATACTGATTGAATCTATTCAAGCAGAATTAATTGGATTAAAAGGGGAAACCGATATAGAAGAAAAGCGAAAAGCTTTCCAAATGTTGGGAGAACAATTATTGGTTTTGATTCAAACAGTACAATACGACCGTCAAATCATTTACAATCAATATTGTCCAATGGCCATGGATAATAATGGTGCTACTTGGTTAAGTAATTCTGCAGATATTAAAAATCCATACTTGCCCAAAACAATGTTGGAATGTGGTGAAGTAAAAGATACATTAAACTTTTCTACTAAATAGGTTTTTACGAACCATTCAATGATCCAATTGTTGTGTTAAGATGAGAAAGTGGTACCTATTTGTTTTCCTTTTGCAAATTGTATTGGTTAGTGTTGGACAAGAAAAAGTAACCTTGAATGGATACAGTAAAGACAGGCTTTCTGGAGAAACCTTAATTGGTGCAAATATTCTTGTAAAGGGCACTGGAAAAACAGTTACTAGTAATAATTTCGGTTTTTTTTCCATTACGCTGAATAAAGGCAAATATCAATTAACCTGCAGTTATATTGGGTATCAAACCAATGAGATTGATCTTGAATTAAACAATAATACCGAACAATTAATTCAATTATTACCTAACTCAGCAAGTGTTTTACAAGACGTAACAGTTAGTGCAAGAAGAAGGGACAATAACGTGAAGACAGCCCAAATGGGCAAAATGGAATTATCTGTTAACACCGCAAAAGCCTTGCCTGCTTTTTTGGGGGAAGTAGATATCCTAAAAACATTACAACTCATGCCAGGTGTTAGAAATGCCGGGGAAGGGAATGCTGGATTTTATGTAAGAGGTGGTGGCCCTGATCAAAACTTAATTTTATTAGATGATGCAGTTGTTTACAATACGGGGCATTTATTCGGCTTCTTTTCGGTGTTTAATTCAGATGCCATCAAAAATGTAAGTTTAATAAAAGGAGGAATGCCCGCACAATATGGGGGACGTTTATCTTCAGTGGTAGATATTGCCATGAAAGAGGGAAATACCAATAAAACACAAATTGATGCCGGTATTGGTTTAATTGCATCAAGATTCTCCATTCAAGGACCTATTAAAAGTAAAAAATCTTCTTTTATTGTTTCAGCTAGAAGAACTTATATAGACGCAATTACTAAACCATTAATTAGCAAGTCTAGTGATTTTTATGGTTCAGGCTACTATTTTTATGACTTGAATGCAAAAATGAACTTTCAAATTTCAGAGAAAGATCATTTGTATATCAGTGGTTATTTCGGAAGAGATAAATTCAATTTTAATAATGCTGCGCGCTCATTTAAAACATTAATTGATTGGGGTAATGCTACATCAACAGTAAGGTGGAACCATGTATTCAATAAAAAATTATT
>JBKBWE010000104.1:0-8571 GCA_046289145.1 Sediminibacterium sp. | reverse complement strand
CTAAAAAAGGGCCAATAAAAAATCCAAAAAATCCAATACTTGAAACAGCTGCTAACGCCATGCCAGGACTCATTTTCTCAGATTTGCCAGCCTGGCTATACACGATAGGTACAACAGAGGAAACCCCGAATCCAACCAATAAAAAACCTATCGTTGCAAATAAAAGCGTAGGAATAAAAACTGCAATAAGCAATCCCAAGGCAATTAAGATTCCGCTGCCCTGTAAAATTTCTTTCCTGCCAAAACGCAAAACCAATCCATCTCCTAAAAATCTACCCAATGCCATAGTGCCCATAAAGGCAGAATAACCCAATGTTACTAAGCCTGCAGGTGCTTCAACAATTTTTTGAAAATAAATTCCACTCCAGTCAAACATGGTTCCTTCGGCAGCCATACAGCAAAATGAAATTAATCCCAGTTTCAATAAAACTATGTCGGGCTTCACAAATAAGGGCTGATTACCAACCACCGCATCTTTTGGCATTCTTCCAAACTTCATGCAAATGGCCAATAAAATCATTACTGTTGATATAACAGAAAAATGTTTTAGTGGATCAAAGCCTAACGAAATCAATAGCGTACCTACAGCTGCACCAGTAAAGCCAGCCATGCTCCAAATGCCATGGAAAGAAGCCATAATAGATCGCCCATATAATTCTTCTACCGCAACTGCTTGTGTGTTAACAGAAATATTCATCATATTACCCAATAAGCCAAAGAAGAATAATAAGATGGTTAGTATAAAAGTAGTTGAAGCAGATCCCAATAATAATAGTAAAAGAGGGTAAATGATTGCTGCAATTAACATAACCGTTCTGCTTCCCAATTTTGCAACCAGCCACCCTGAAATAGGTAAACTAACCATAGAGCCTGCAGGTAATGCAAAGAGTATCCCTCCTAATTCTGCATCATTTAGTTGTAGCTTTTCTTTGATGTTGGGAATTCTACTTGCCCAACTGGCAAAAGTTATTCCAGCAATAAAAAAATAACTCCCAATAGACCAACGATGGGTTCTTTTGGAAAGGGTATTTACACTCATAATTATAATTCAATGACAAAAATACCTCAATAAGTCTACTTGGCCCATTTAGGTTATATTTGCGCTCTTAAAGGGCTATTTGGCCTGTTCTATAAATTATTTATTGCGTATGTATCGTACTAATACCTGTGGGGAATTAAGATTAGCAAATGCGGGTCAAGAAACAACTTTGGCTGGCTGGGTTCAAACTGTTCGAAAGTTTGGTGCTATTACTTTTGTTGATTTGAGAGACCGTTATGGAATTACTCAATTGTTATTCGGAGAGTCTTTAACTGCGCTGTTAGATGAACAGCCTTTAGGTCGTGAATATGTATTGCAAGTAAAAGGAATAGTGCAAGAAAGAAGCAGCAAAAATGCCAATATTTCAACCGGAGAAATTGAAATAGGTGTTACAGAATTTAAAGTATTGAATAAATCGGCTGTTCCTCCTTTTACTATTCAAGATGATACGGATGGAGGAGACGATTTAAGAATGAAGTATCGCTTCTTAGACTTAAGACGAAATGCCGTAAAGAAGAATTTAGAATTACGTTATGCAGTAAATAGATCAGCAAGAAATTATTTGCATGAGAATAGCTTCATGGATATTGAAACTCCTTTCTTAATTAAATCTACTCCAGAAGGTGCAAGAGATTTTGTGGTTCCTTCTAGAATGAATCCTGGACAGTTTTATGCATTACCTCAAAGCCCACAAACTTTCAAGCAGTTGTTGATGGTGAGTGGTTATGATCGATACTATCAAATCGTAAAGTGCTTTAGAGACGAAGATTTAAGAGCAGATCGTCAACCAGAATTTACGCAGATAGATTGTGAAATGGCATTTGTAGAACAAGAAGATATTTTGCAAATGTTCGAAGGATTGGTGAAGCGTATTTTTAAAGATGTAAAGAATATTGACTACTCAGAAAAAGTAGAGCGAATGTCTTGGGAAGATGCGATGTGGCAATACGGAAATGACAAACCAGATATTCGTTTTGGCATGAAGCTCTCTAACTTAAAATCTGCCTTTTTAAGAGGAGGAGTAATTGAAGCTACAGGAGATTTAATTAATGGTGCTGGTTTTGGGGTGTTTGATAATGCTGAAACTGTATTAGCGATTGCCGTACCTGGTTGTGCAGAATATACCCGTAAGCAAACCGATGAACTAACTGAGTGGGTGAAGCGTCCTCAAATTGGTATGCAGGGAATGGTATTTATTAAATGCAATGCAGACGGTACTTATAAGAGTAGTGTAGATAAATTTTATTCAGAAGAAAAGTTGAAAGCCATAGCTGATTCCGCAGGTGCAAATGCTGGCGATTTAGTATTAATATTGGCAGGACGTGAAGAAAGAACTCGTAAAGCAACCAGTGAGCTTAGATTGGAAATGGGTAAGCGTTTGGGTATGCGCAAAGACGATGAATTCAAATTATTATGGGTCATGGATTTCCCTTTATTTGAATATGCGGAAGAAGAAAATCGTTGGGTAGCCCGCCACCATCCATTCACTTCGCCAAAGCCAGATCATATTGAAGTGATGATTAACAATAATCCGGTGATTGAAAATGCGGATAAATATTTAGAACACCCTTATTCTAATATCAAAGCCAATGCTTATGATATGGTCTTAAACGGAAATGAAATAGGTGGAGGATCTATTAGAATTTATCAACGTCCATTACAAGAGAAAATGTTTGCTGCTTTAGGCATGACCGAAGAAGAAGCACAACATAAATTTGGTTTCTTGTTGGGTGCATTTGAATATGGAGCGCCTCCACATGGAGGAATCGCATTTGGATTTGATCGCTTATGTTCAATTTTGGGTGGTAGCGAAAGCATCAGAGACTTTATTGCATTCCCTAAAAATAATAGTGGAAGAGATGTAATGTTGGATGCACCAAGCACAATTGATGATAAGCAATTTGATGAATTGCAGATTAAATTGAATTTGAAATAAACTATTTCTATTTATTGCTTAAGCAGGCAAACGCTAAGGATATTACATCATGCAAATAGAGCCGCTCTATTCAATCAGAGCGGCTTTTTTAATTCCCAATTTTATTGAGCAAATGCATTTGGATATTGTTGTCTAATTTTCAATTGAGATTTGATGTAAACTTCTTGCCAAGCCAAATTGAGTAAGATTACGACTGGTAGGAGATATAGAGCAATTTCATAAATAAATAAATAGCTGCTGGTAATTTCAAAAATAATTCCCAAAGATATCAGTAAATAAAAAATAGTGGGAATGATGAATATTATATGAAAGTCTCGGATGACCTTCATACTTAATAAGTTTCTCTTCTTATCCCTGATGTTATCATTGGCTAATTTTCCCCTTCCAAATGTGTACGTAATATTTAAAGTATTAATCAGGTGTATAAAAGAAGCAGCTATTTTTTCAATAACATAATTTTGATCTAACCATATTACTAGGGCTACTAGCAAAAAAGTCACTGCAATTTTGGGTAGACTTAGGTATTGGAGTAATTCAGATTTCAACTGAAGTTTGATACTACTTTCAATAGAAGTAGCTTTTTCAGTAATGATATTACTAATAGCTTTCTTATTGAAATCTTGTTTAATTTCTTCAAATAAACTACTGAAGTTTTTAGTATCTGTTAATCTATCTTCAATGTAATTAACTATATGATCTGTCAACTCTAGTTCAACATCATAAAATTGTTTTCCGGTTTTTCGGCAATAATCACTTACTAAGGAAAATTGTTCTTTTGAAAGTTCCATACATATTTATTTAGGCAAACGCTTTGGGATAAAGTTTCAGGGCATTACTGTGTAGTTCCTTTACAAAGTCTCTATGTGCTAGAATGGAAATAAAAATAACCAACATGAATAATGATATAATTGAATAGGATAGGAAATGCATCTGTTGAACTTCAGCGTAGTCAAAGACCCTATTGCTAAAGAAGATTTGTACAAATAAACCTGAATGAATAATTCCTGATAAGCGATCACTTGTGAAAATCATTTCCTTTTTTTGATGCTTGAAAAGTCTACTCATTTGGACAGTATGAACAATTTCAAAAATAAATATTGCAATACCAATGAGGAACAAAAAAATTCCTTGATAGTAATCGGGTGTTAACAATTTGCCTATTAATAAAGTGGCAGCGTACAAGCAAACAGTCATTGCAATTTTAGGAATGGTGAAATAGGAAAAAAATAATTTCCATTTTTGTTTTCTACTTTTTTTGCTAACCATTTCAATCCTTGAGGCAACAATATCTGCAAAACCCTTGATGCCAAAACCAGCATAAACCGAATCTAATGCCTGCTCAAAACTCAACTTAGGGTTCATGTTCATTTTTTCTTCAATCGCTGCTACTAAATGATCTACAAGCTCAACCTGCACATCGTAATATTGAACATAGTGCTTTCTGCAAAAAGCAAAGAGGCTTTCGTATTGTGCATCTGTAATCATCCTATGGCTGTTTTAGGATTTACAATAAATTCAAGACTCTGCATGAATGCTTTCATTTCATCCATGGCCAGAGCAGTTTGCTTTTTACCAACTTTGGTTAAACTATAGTATTTGCGCATTCGGTTGCCATTCATTTCTGTTTCCGTTTCAACCACTCCCTGTTCTTCTAGCTTGTGTAGTAATGGATATAATGCACCTTCAGTGATGCTTAATTCGCCTTTGGTTATTTCCTTTACCATTTGTGTCATCTGATATCCATACATTCTGCCATTGTCTTTTAATAGCCTTAATAAAATGGGTTCTAAACAACCTTTGTATAGAGAAGATTTTTTCATGACTTTATTCATTTAGTAGTTCTAATTCTAGTGTGAATTTATACATAATTTTTAAATACATAAGAAAATTATGCATAATTTTTTTGTGTATTGGCCTAGCCATTGATTTATCAGGTGTCTCCAAACGTTAATTCTTTACCTTTACCCGCATTTAGTAAACATATTTATGAAACAACTGACTATTTACAGAATTCTCACTTTTATTTTGGTTCCAATTGCTTTAATTATCGGATTCTTAGACCTTTTCGTACTAATAATGGGGTTGTCTGGTAACCCTGCAATGTTATTTATTGCTTTTGTGATGGCCTGTTTGGTTATTTATGTTTTTGCTTCTTTAAGGTTTTTATTGCACGGAATTGGAAATGAGCGTCCTTGTAAATCCACTTTAAGGGATTGGATTAAGGTAAATGCTTATGGAACGTTGTTTATATCAGGTATGTTCTTTTTAAATTCAACAGGTGTGTTTTTTTTGGGAGACATACAATTACAACAAATGCTTTCTGATGTAATGGACCAACAACCAGAATTAGCGGGTAAGATTTCTATGGAAACAATGGTGGGTATGTTTAAAACAGTTGCTGTAATCATGTTCATAATTAGCATTACTGCTATCATTCATGTTCAAATAAGCTTTAGATTGATTCGTAAATACGCTTTTTTGTTTGTTAAATAGTCTTTATTTGGCTGCTATTTCCTACTTTTGCACCCGTCTTAATTAGACATTATATATAAAAAATTACTTATGGCAACTACTTCCGACATCAGCCGTGGCATGATTCTAAAATTAGACGGCAACCTATACTCAGTTGTAGAGTTTGGTGAAAATAAAACTGCAAGAGCTGCAGCAAAAGTTTGGGCCAAATTGAAAGGTGTAGACAATAAACGCTCAATTGAAAAGACATGGAACAGTGGTGAAAACATTTACCCAGTTAGAGTAGAAAAAAAAGCGTTCCAGTATCTCTATAAAGATGAAACTGGTTATAACTTAATGAATAATGAAACTTTTGAGCAAATAGCCTTATCTGAGGAAATGATTGATGCTCCTCAGTTTTTAATGGATGGTTCAGAAGTATTTGTTTTCATTAATACGGAAACTGATTTGCCAATTGGTGCTGAATTACCCGAAAAAATTGTGGTAAGAATTACTTACTGTGAGCCAGGTCTTAAAGGCGATACTGCAACAAGAGCATTAAAAGCTGCAACCATAGAAACTGGCGCTACAGTGATGGTGCCTTTATTTGTTGATCAAGACGAATTAATACGCGTAAATACCAAATCTGGTGATTACGTAGAACGCGTAAAAGAATAAATTTTCCCGGGTAATCCCGGATAACAATGACCTGATTCTATTCGTTTCAGGTCATTTTGCTTATAACGAGAAAATACCTGTTTTTTAGTAAAAAAAGGCTATTTTGCCCCACAATTCAGCAAAAACTAACTGATTTTACCCCTAAAACTGCCATTTATGGACTTAAAGCAAATCCACGAATTAATTAAGATTATCAACAAAAGCAATATTGGAGAAATTAGTATTGAAGACAAAGATGGTAAAGTAACCATTAAGCAGAAAGAAGAACCTGCTGTTAATGTTACTGCAGCTCCTAGTCATCAAGTGTTCACTACAGCAGCCCCTTCTGTGGCTGCTGCTCCAGCACAAGTAACGGCTCCTGCAGCGGCTCCAGCCCCAGCCCCCAAAGCAGATAACCTTATCACTGTGAAAAGTCCTATGATAGGAACATTTTACCGTAGACCTTCACCTGATAAGCCCATTCTTGCAGAGGTTGGCTCTGAAATTACCCCAGGTAAAGTGGTTTGCATAATTGAAGCAATGAAATTGTTCAATGAAATTGAAAGTGAAGTAAAAGGAACGATTGTAAAGGTATTGGTAGAAGATGCCAGCCCTGTGGAATATGATCAGCCTTTGTTCTTAGTTGAGCCGGCCTAATTCATTCTTCACCCAAAAAATTGTACATGTTTAAGAAAATACTAATTGCCAATAGGGGAGAGATTGCATTGCGTGTAATCAGAACCTGTCGTGAAATGGGCATAAAAACAGTTGCTGTTTATTCAACTGCAGATAGAGAAAGCCTTCACGTAAAATTTGCTGATGAAGCTGTTTGTATAGGAAAACCTCAGAGCAGTGATTCTTATTTGAATATTGCGCATATAATGGCTGCTGCAGAAATTACCAATGCAGATGCCATTCATCCAGGCTATGGATTTTTAGCAGAGAATGCAAGATTCTCCCAAATCTGCGCAGATCATGGTATTAAGTTTATTGGTCCTACCCCTGATATGATTAACAAAATGGGGGATAAGATCACTGCAAAAGAAACCATGATTAAAGCTGGTGTTCCTGTAGTTCCTGGTGGGGAAGGCTTATTAGAAAGTGTTGAACAAACTAAGGCTTTAGCAAAAGAAGTTGGCTATCCTGTTATATTGAAAGCTACAGCAGGTGGTGGTGGTAAAGGAATGCGTGTTGTTTGGAATGAAGAAGAAATAGAAAGAGCCTATACTACTGCAAAAATGGAAGCTGCTGCTTCTTTTAAGAACGATGGAATTTATATGGAGAAGTTTGTTGAAGAACCTCGACATATTGAAATACAGATTGCTGGTGACCAGTATGGAAATGTTTGTCACTTAAGTGAAAGAGATTGTTCCATTCAACGACGCCACCAAAAATTGGTTGAAGAATCTCCTTCACCATTTATGACTGCAGATTTACGCGCAAAAATGGGTGAAGCCGCAATTAAAGCAGCTTCTGCAATCAATTATGAAAGTGTAGGAACCATAGAGTTTTTAGTAGATAAACATCGCAATTTCTACTTTATGGAAATGAATACACGTATTCAGGTAGAGCATTGTGTTACAGAAGAAGTGGTGAGCTTTGACTTGATAAAAGAGCAAATCAAAATTGCTATGGGCGAAAAAATTTCTGGAAGAAATTATGAACCAACCATGCATGCAATTGAATGTAGAATTAATGCAGAAGATCCTTATAATGATTTTAGACCTTCTCCAGGAAAAATTACTAATTTATTCACCCCAGGTGGTCATGGTGTAAGGGTAGATAGTCATGTATACGCAGGATATGTGATTCCTCCTTATTATGATTCTATGATTGGTAAGCTTATAACGGTAGCGCAAACACGTGAAGAAGCAATTGATACAATGTATCGTGCTTTGAGTGAATACGTAATTGAAGGGGTTAAAACAACCATTCCTTTCCATCTGCAATTGATGCAGAATGAAGATTTTAGAAAAGGGAACTTCACTACTAAATTTTTAGAATCATTCACAATGAAATAATCATATGGTTTTTTGTGATGCGTTTTCAATGTAGAACAGAGACCTATAATAAAGAAGCCCCAATTAATAATTGGGGCTTCTTTATTTAAAAATTTCTTCTAAGCTTATTTACTTAGATCCACCACCGCCTCTTTGTGGGCGATTTTTTCTCATTTCTTCGTAGAAGTCGGTTACTGATTTAATTTGATCATCAGTTAAAGGAATCGCTTTAAACTTCTTAGTTTTTTCATCATTTACCGTTTTCATTTTGGTTGCTCTTTCCTCTTCGCTTAAATCGCGCATGCCACGCATTTCACCTTGACTCCATAATTGGATTTCTAAAACTTTGTCTGCTTGTGCATCGGTAAGCTTAGTTTTTTCAATTAATTGAGGTTTTACACGTTGCTTCATCATTTCAAGCATTTGTGCAGGATCCATTTGACCACCACCCTGTGCTTGAGCAGTGTTAAGAGAACAGATTAGCGCAA
>JBKBWE010000400.1:0-1860 GCA_046289145.1 Sediminibacterium sp. | reverse complement strand
AGATAGCGCTTTGCATACCTACCTGTTTCATGCATCCACCACCAAGAATAAGTAGCATCAAATACCTGGTGATAATCTTGTACTTCACATTCTGCGAGCCAGAATAATGGCTTAGTCAATTCACAACTTAATCTGGCCTGTTGCCAAAAATCAAGTGGAACTAAATGTGCCATATCGCACCTGAATCCATCAATATCAAAATCATTGACCCAATAACGCATGGCTTTAATTAATTCATGCCTCATTTCAGGCACTTCAAAATTTAAATCGATCACATCATGCCATCCATTTTTCTCGGTAAAATTTCCATCCGGATCTTTCATCATCCAATCAGGATGATCAATAGTCCAATGATGATCCCATCCGGTATGGTTAGCCACCCAATCAATGATAACTTTAAAGCCTAGGTCATGAGCGCGTTGAATTAATTGTTTAAAATCGGCCTTTGTTCCGAACTCAGGGTTAATATCTGTATAACTACTGCATGCATAATAGCTTCCTAAACTTCCTTGCATCTTGAGCTTACTGATTGGCGTTATGGGCATCAGCCATAATAAATTAACGCCCATGTCTTTTAGGCGTGGTAAATGTTCTGCAAACGCATTAAAAGTTCCTTCCGGTGTATATTGACGAATATTCACTTCGTACATCGTGGCAGTGTGTGCCCATGGCACAACATGAAAAGAAGACTTCATTTTTTAATTATCTAAATAGGAAGGTAAGTGTTTATCTTTTGAAAAAAGACAAACAAGCACTTAACAATACAACAATTAAAGCACCTGCTACATTGAGCCATAAAAATCCAAGTCCTATGATATTATATTTATCTAAAAGGAATAATAAAATAACCAATAACTCACCTATTACGGCAGCCCTAAATACGGCAGTACCCCCAATCTTCTTCATATAAAAAGCAACCAAAAATATTCCCAGTATTACTCCATAAAATAAGGAACCCAACACATTTACTGCTTCAATTAGACTTCCCATTCCGGTTGCAAACTGTGCAGTAATAATGCAAAATATACCCCAATAGAATGTGTACCATTTAGACAATCTATATTCTTTTAAGTCTTGAGCAACCGAGTCACTCAATTTCTCTTTCTTAGTAAACCGCTGATGAAAATCAACCATCGTACAAGAAGCCAATGAGTTTAATGCTGCTGCAATTGAACCCCAAGCAGCTAAGAAAATAATAGCAATTAATAACCCTACTAAGCCACTGGGCAAAAAGTCTACCACAAATCGCAAGAATATATAGTTGGTATCATTGGTATCAGAACCGGGTACGGCTTTTTTAATAACAGCTTTATACTCATTTTTAATGACCGTTAATTTAGCTGCGCCTTTAGCAACACTGTCTTTAATTGCAGTTGTTGGTTGCAAAACATACAATTTACTATGGGCTTGCTGTGTAGCTTGTTGATCATTAAAACGATACTTTATTTGTTCTAATGAATCTTTGTAGGGCGTTAGCATAGCTTTGTCTTCCGCAGCCTTATTAAAGAATACTGGAGAAGGATTGAACTGATAAAAGGTGAATAACAAAGCTCCTAATAGAAGTATTAAAAATTGCATAGGCACTTTAACCAACCCATTCATCAATAAGCCAATTTTACTTTCTTGTTCAGATTTAGCAGTTAAATACCTTCCAACTTGAGACTGGTCAGTTCCAAAATAAGACAATGCTAAAAAGAATCCACCAATAATACCGCTGATTAAATTATAACGATCCTTCCAATCAAACCCATTTTCTGTAAATCCTGTCGTAATTACATTCATTTTTCCTGCTGCACCACTTACTGCAAGCGCTTCACTAAATCCAACATTCTCAGGTAAATTAGATACAATTAAATAACC
>JBKBWE010000103.1:0-8718 GCA_046289145.1 Sediminibacterium sp. | reverse complement strand
TTGTTGAATGTTTTGTTTCCTCCAATGGTTTGCGCATTGGGGGTAATTAATCCTCTATTGGCAATGGATGCATCTGGAAAATTGAATGTATGTGTATTACCTGCAGAAACAATATTGACATCTATTCCGTTGGTGCCTATTGCAAAATCTTGTGCGTCGCCTAAGTTTAAGATTAAGCCATTCAATGTTACTCTGCTGTTGACTAATTTAATATTCGCAATCGTATTATCTTGAATTTTTGCATTGGTTACTGCTTGGTCTGCCAGCTTCGGTGTGGTCACGTTTAAGTCTGCAAGTTTTGGAGTAGTGATTGCTTGATTGGCAATTTTTCCTGTAGTTACGGCAAGTGGGGCAATGATGGGATTGGGGTAGGTTGATCCCAATAAGTCGCCGCCTGCTGGGCCAACCGGGTACGCGGCATTTGCAAATAATGCATAGGGGACTGCTTGTAATTGAGAAGTACCTGCTTGAAAATAGGTGGTTCCTCCTTCCGGATCAATCTCTACTTGTAAATATTTATTACCACTGATCCAATTTATGGATGCCATGCTACCTAATACATTACTTGCGCCAGGACTTCCTATCACTACTGTAAACAAACCAAATTGATTGGTTCGGATATTGCGGGTTTCAGAATATACAATTGATCCAGTAGTTGATCCATCACGAATACTTAATCGGATACCTACATCTCTAAATGTTAGTGCAACACCGTTGGCGTTTCGGGCAATTGCTTGGTAGTTCAGCTGTTGTGCATCTGCTTGCATAGACGCCACTGCTAAGAAAACAATAAGCAGCATTAATAATCTCTTACACATAATATTGGGTTTACCTAAGTTTTAAAATTTTAAACACCCCGTGTTTTTTCAATTGACCCTTGCTGTATAGCGAAAGCATCAAGTAATAAGGCCCTGATGCATACTTACTAAAATCTATTTTTTGATTAACGGGTAGGGTATTGTACTGAAACTCTCTTACCCCATGTGTATTACCCAATAAGTCAATCACTCGCAAAACCACTCTGCCTGTATCGTTGCTGAATAAATCAAATTGTAATAAAGTACTTACTGGGTTGGGATAATATTTTACTTCTTCTTTGTTCCATCCTTGAATGGGAACAGTTTGTAAATCCAATGGTACAAAGGGTTGTAGCACACCTTGTGTAAGTAGGTACATTCCTCCATTAACCGAAAAGGTTTCAATCATGGTAGATTCTCCAACACTCCAAACCAAACTAAAATTGGGTATAGTAGGGGCACCTCTAAATACATAGTTGCCACCTGTAGAATTCATTGTGCCTGGTTCTAACAATTGTGCATTGGCACTAATTGCTAGCAATAAACAGGCTAGTAGTTTTATTATTCTCATAAGGGGGGGTACGAACAATAGTATAAACGAATTTTAGATTGCTTTGGTATAAACAAGATAGAATTTATTATGTCTCTGCTGCCCCTGATTTTAAACGTTTTTAAAGGATTTCATGTAGGTTTTCAACTACAAGATTGTACATAAATAACCCTTTTACTTACACGTGTTAGTATGGCTTCTTTTGATATAGGTAAAATATAAATTTGTAACTTGAACTATATGGATATAAGCATCAACACTCCTGCACTTTTATTCCCTGCTATCAGCTTAATTATGTTGGCATATACCAATCGATTTTTAGCATTGGCAACAAGGGTAAGAAGTTTACACAGCGAATACAATAAAACCCAAAATAATGCAGTAGTGCATGGTCAAATCAAAAATTTGCGATTTAGGATCAAGCTAATCAAGCAAATGCAAGCACTAGGGGTAATGGCATTTTTAAGCTGCATCATCTGTATGTATTTTATTTACATAGAATGGATGGTCATGAGTCATTGGGTTTTTGCCTTTAGTTTGCTCAGCTTCTCTTGCTCACTTGCATTATCCCTTTGGGAAATTCAATTAAGCACCAAAGCCCTCGAGCTAGAATTAAGTGATATGGAGGGATTAGAAGACCCTACCGTAATAGAATACATTAAGAGCAAGTTCGATAAAGACAAAGATTAGTAGTATATTTGACCTTCAAAAAACATGATATTTGAAAGTAGCACTTTAAAATATCATGAAAAATGAAAGTAAATATTGAACATATGTTCACAAGAAAACAAGTTTTTAAAGGGGCTGGTAATGAAAGTCTTTTCCTTTGGGGTGCTCGCCAAACGGGGAAAAGTACCTTATTGAAATCGCTTTTCCCAAATGCTATTTGGTTTGATTTACTTAAATCTGACGTTTATAGAAGATATCAAGCAAATCCTGCTCAATTTAGAGAGACTATATTAGCGAGTGAAACAAACAATATTGTAATTGTTGATGAAATTCAAAAAATTCCAGAATTACTAGATGAAATACATTGGCTCATTGTGAATCATCCCATTCAATTTATATTGAGTGGATCAAGTCCTAGAAAAATTATAAGAGCTGGTTCAAATTTATTAGGGGGCAGGGCACTTCGTTACGAACTATATCCATTATTACAATCAGAAATTCCAGAATTCGATTTAATTAAAGCTTTAAACAATGGGTTATTGCCAAGGCATTATTTATCAAATAATCCCAAAAAGTTGATAGATGCTTATATAGGTAATTATTTAAAAGATGAAATTATTGCTGAGGCAAAAATTAGAAATATCAATGCTTTCACACAGTTTTTAGAGGCTGCTGCTTTTTCAAATGGGGAAATGGTTAACTACACTAATATCGCAACTGAATGTGGTGTTAGTCATACGACTGTGAAAGAGTATTTTCAAATTTTAGTAGATACATTAATTGGTCGATTTGTGCCTGCTTTTCAGAAAAAGCCCAAACGAAGAGTTATTGTGGCTCCTAAGTTTTATTATTTTGATATTGGTATAGCAAACAACTTACTGAAACGTGGTAAAATTGAAATGGGCAGTGAGTCTTTTGGAAATGCATTTGAACATTTTATTTATCAAGAGTTGTATGCTCATAGCAATTACACTGATAAAAACTATCCAATTTCATATTGGAGAACAACCTCACAAATTGAAGTTGATTTTATATTGGGCGACCATGAAGTTGCTGTTGAAGTAAAGGGAACAGATAATGTTCAATCTCGTCATATAAAAGGACTCAAAAGTTTTTCTGAGGAGTATAAAGTAAAGAAATTAATAGTCGTTAGTAATGATCCACTTGAACGAAAAATAGGCGATATAATAGTGATGCCATGGAAAGTTTTCTTAGAAAAATTATGGGCTAGTAAAATTATTTAATTACTCATTATCCTCTCTAAGAATAATCTCTAATAACTCAATATTCTCTTTGTCTATATAGTATTCAAAGAAGCGCTTATCTGCTTGGCTTCTGATATTGCAAACTAATTCAGTGTCGCCATCTTGTAAGAAGTTAAATTTTTCGTTGATGCTTTTCATTACATCGCTTCTTACTTTTTTTTGCAAGCCTACATTCTTGTCTTTGATGCCTAATACATAATTGATCTCTGTAATAGTAGTAGTGCTGTTTTGCTTAGATTTTTCTAGTAATAAATTCAGCAATTGTTTCTCTGTTTCGTTGAACTTTATTTTTACAGCAGAAGCGATAGGAACTTTATTGGCAGCAGCTTCTAGGAGCTCCTCTCTTTTTTTCTTTGCGGCTCTTTTTTTGGCAGCAGCAGCTAATAGTATAATGACAATAGGTGCGATACCAAAAACAAAACCAGAATTATTTTTTTTCCAAACCTTAAAATTCGCTTTCTCAAATTTTGAAATATCAATTTTTACAGAATCATATTGCCAAGTTTTTCCATTTAAATAATAAATGGTTTGGTTATGATAGTAGGCAAGATTTGAGTTATTGATTCTTTCTAAACTTTGAGCGAGGCTTGGCTCAGTATATTCTTTAATGATATTTTCTTCAAAATTGATTTGATATACTTTGTGGTTAAAGCAGATAAGCTGTCCAGAGTCGGTGGCCAATACCCATTTTGTTTTTTGCAGTATATCAAAATAGTCAGCATGTGTTTTGCCTAATTTTTTCCAAGTCTTGTTATTTAAGTCTAGCCGATATACTTTTTGATCAAATTGGTCTTCTTCTTTCTCAATTTTAACCCCAGAGTTTATAATACGTTGGAATGGAATAAACAAATGTTGGGTTTGGGTATTGAACCATGATAGTTGGCCCGATGTCCCCAATTGGTCTGCAAAGGGCATATGAATTTCCTGATCAATAGGCTCAGCATCCCATTCTCGGTCTTTTCGGTTGTATTTTCTGAGGGTTCCGCTGGTTTTCCAATATCCATAGCCACCAATATTGTAGATTTCTTTTTGATGGGTAAATAGAAAAGCTTCAATATTATAATTATAATTCTCGGTTTCGTCAATACGTTTAAAAGTTAAAACGGAGTCATTCGGATTTTCCAATTTGTATAAGAACCCCGACCCATTAAAATGAATAAAAAAGTCGGGTCCGCTTTTAAAAAATTGGTAACGCCTCGTTTTCAAGTGCTTGAACTCGGGGTTTATAAAATTGAATTCTGCAGACCGCAATGGTTGAATAAGTGCTTCTCTCCGAATCAAATCAGTAAAAAACGGTGAGTTCTTGAGTGTTAATACGCTATCAATCTCTTGGGAAAACACGGTACCCGAAACAAGAAGCCCTATTAGTAAAACAAGTAGTTTTTTCATTTAATTGCAGGAATTGGTCAAATTCTTCTGCAAAATATAGGAAATAACCTATTTGTTTACTGGTATATTAACCTTTTATAGGTGATAAAGGGGTCAAAACCGTTTCTTTTGTGTCAGATTTTGACAATCTAGCCAGCCATTGAAGGGAAAAATTTCCGGGGGGGGATTGAACCTTGAAGTGGTTGGCTTTTTTTCTAGCATAGTTAATTCATCTACCCTTTTCTTTCTCAATCAATAATTGTCACACAACAAAGTAGGTCTGTCTTAATTTTTAAATTTTCAGTATGTATGAATTAGGTATATGAGATTTTAAAAACAATATTTTTACTCGAATACATTAAAGAAATTTTACTGTTAATTTTTTTAATAAATAAAATTTGTTAATTTGTTTACAAATAGATGACAGAATATCGTTGTCTACTACCTCCCCACATACTCCCCCCCACCCACTTGTTACGTTTGAAGATTAATGTATTACAATTAATGCCTTTTAGGCAACTTAATAGTTGGCTTTAATTGGTTTTCATTGTATTAACAGTTCATTTGTTGTGCACCGCAGTTAGATCTGCAAAATAATTTTATGATGAAAACTAGAATTGTAATTATTTCATTGTTAGCCATCCTATTTTCGAATGCTCAATCACTTATAGCTCAAAAAGCTTTTTATGTGAAACCTGGGATAACAAACGGTGATACTTCTGCAACGTTAAGTGCTGCTATTGCTCGTCTAGCTTCCTTTAACAAGGATACAATTATAGTGATGCCTGGAACATATACTACAGATAATATTAATTTATCTAATATTTCTAATAAGCGGATTTATATTACTTCGTTATTTTCTAGAGATACAACTAAGCGAAACTTTATTTCATCTACTGTTTTTGACGGTACCACTCAATTGAATAATGGATTTATACATAATACTCCTTATTCTATGTCTTCTTATAATGATAGTGTAACTATTTTAGGTATTACAATTCAAAATTTTGCAAGTTCTGTCGTAAATAATCCACAAGGTCTTTCATTCCTTAAAATGGAGGATTGTAATTTGAATAACAATGGTAATAGTAACAATAGTTTGATAAATTTTTCACAAGGAACTACAGAGATTATTCATTGTGCTTTCAATAATAATGCCGGTACCATTACTCTTAGTTATCATCAAAACTTCAATGCAATTCAAATAAAGAGAAATTCTTTTATTAACCACACTATTTCTGGTAATAGCGGTCCGGGTTATATAGGAATGAATAGTGCATTAATTAATATTACTTCTACAACTAAAACAAAACTTGAGAACAATTTATTTTATAATTGTACAGGTGCCACTACAGGGTTTGCAATACATGTAAATAGTCCGAGTTCAGATTCAACAATAATTCTAAATAATACTTTTTTCAATAATGATATTAATTCAATTAAAGTAGATGGCACCAGCAGTATCAGTTTAATTCAAAACAACTTATTTAACTCGAACAATCGTAATAGTACAAGTGAGTTTTCTTTTGCTACGGGATCAAAAGTGAAGTTATATAGCAACGTTACGTTTTTGGCGTTACATAGGTATACTGGTTTTAGTTCAGCTGATACTAGTAATTCTGGAACAAATTATATTTCCCAAGATCTGAAGTTTATTAATAAGTATTATCCTTCTAGCCAAAGTCCTTTCATTGGTTTGGGTCATGCTGCTAGCATACCTTCAGTTGATTTAGATGGTAGTTTAAGGGTCAACCCATTAGGTTCTTCACCTGAAATTGGTGCTTTTGAGAGTGTATATTCATTAGTAATCCCTTCTATTCAAACAATAGAAGCAACCAATAGAAAAATAACGATTTCTTGGAATAATAGTTTTGGCGCAAAAGTAAAAGGCGTTGCAGTTTATAGATCTATTGTAAGTAACTTAAGTAGTGCCAATTATGTAGGCTTTGTGCCTGTAGGCGTTGCAAGTAGCTATATAGATTCTTCAAATATCCAAAATGGTATTTTATATCATTATGCTATTAAAACAGTCGGTTCTGTTTTACCCGTTTCCGATTCAAGTGCTTTTTCTCCTACTGTAAGTGCAATTTCTAGTGCCACTACATTGGCAACGCCTACCTCTTTTTCAGGTTCGGCATCTCCTGCTAGAATTAAATTGACTTGGAATCGAGTGTCGTCTCTTGATACCATCCGATATAATGTTTACAGAGCAAATGATATCAGTGGAACTGTTTCTGTACTTAATGTTGGTTCTTTAAATAACTTTTTTGTGGATACTACTGTTCTAAGAGGTAGGACTTACAAGTATAAAATAACGGCAGTAGATCGTAATAATAGTGCAAGTAATTTTTCTGATAGTATTCATGTTTCAACTTTAGGAAAAACCTGGTTTGTTTCCAATACGGGTGATGATTCGGATATTGGTAGTGAAGTGGCTCCGATGAAAACAATTCAAATTGCCATTAATAATTCAATAGCGGGGGATACCATTTTATTAAAGAAGGGAACTTACACTAGTACTGTAGCTTATGCTATTGAACCGTCTATTCATATTACCTCTTATTTTCCTAGAACGCAGGATAGTACTGATTTAAAAGGGACTATTATTGATGGTTCAGGCGGCAATACCTCTAATTTAATAACGGGCAATTTTACTTCTATTTCATTATCTGGATTAACTTTCCAGAACATTCCTGGGTCACTTTATTCTAATAGTTCGAAAATATTTGTTTTAAGGCAAAATATTTTTAAGGGTGGCTCTAATAATTCTATGTACAGTACATTTTTGAGTACTAATCCCGGTTCAGAAATACGGAATAATAGTTTTTCTAATTTTCCATCTCAGATAAATGTACAAGGCTCAACGATTATTGATGGGAATAGCTTTTGGTTAGCTACAAATAATTACAATTATAGTGTAAGTAATTTGTTTAATACAAATTCTAGTGGAACTAGAACTAAGATAAATATCACTAATAATCTGTTTGTTTATTCTAATAATCTCTTTGGTATTTATAACTCAAATATTTCGGACTCAATATACTTTTTGAATAATACATTTATTTATAAAAACTTACGTGGCGCAGCTACTTCAATCAATTTTGGGTCTAATAGTTATCGTGCTATTTTAAAAAATAATATATTTTTCCCTGCTGATAATTTTAGTTTTGGTTCTATGAACTCAAGTGTTCATTTATATATCAATAACAATCTTTTAAATTCGGCAATTTCTACACAAACAAACATTGCAAATTTTAATTTAAAAGATACTTCTAATAATTTTTATAAAGTTGACCCAGGTTTTGTTTCAATTAATACAGATAATTATAAACTAAAATCGAATAGTCAATTATTAGGTGCAGGTACTATAGACCAAATCCTCGATAATGATATTAGTAATGGAGTAAGACCATTTCCTACCAATAGTAATCCAGATTTAGGTGCTTTCGAAAATATATTTTCCCTACCTGCGCCTATCATCTCTTCTATTGAAGGAGGAAATCAACGTTTAAATCTAAACTTTAGCATTCCATCAAAAGCTAATATTGATTCTTTCTATATTTATAGAACCGGGCCAAATATAGATCAAACTTTACAGGCTACTATTCCAATAAAACGGATGTCTAAAGACAGTCTAACTTATCTTGACAACGATAATATTATTAATAAAGACCGCTATTATTATCGCATAAAAGCAAAAGATATAAATGGTAATTTAAGTGATACTAGCAATTTAGCAATCGGTAGAGCAAATACACAGCCAATCATTGCGACGAATCTTACAGCGTTTAGTTCGCCTAGTCTAGTAAAATTAGAATGGAATCATATAGATTCAAGTACTTCTACTTTTAATATCTATAGAGGGATTTCTAGTAATACAAAGACTTTAATTGGTTCAAATATTAGATCAACCTATTTCATTGACTCTACAGGAAATAAGGGTGTATCATATTATTATGCTATCAAAACATTAGACTCTGTAGGTGCTGCTAGTGAATTTTCTGCAGATATCATTGCAGCTAATGGTGGAAAAAAATGGTATGTTGATGGGAAATCTAATAAAATGGGT
>JBKBWE010000399.1:0-1866 GCA_046289145.1 Sediminibacterium sp. | reverse complement strand
ATGGGTGGAATAATCCTGTAAGGCTTAGTGACCCTAATGGAAACTGTCCAAATTGCAAAGAATATGCAAAAGCCTTTTGGGGGGGCGTAAAAGACGGAGCGAAAAGCACTGTAAATTTTGTCAAGAGTTTAGGAACATCACAAGGCAGAGAAAATGCAGTGGTGGGAACAATGAGATTTTTTGAAATGTTTGCCCCTTACGTTGACCCACCAGCCGAAACCCAAGCCAACCTGAGGCAATTTTATGGAGGTATTGAGAACTATGTACGAAGCGTACCCGACAAAACAGGAACACAATTAGCCCACGATGCAGGCTATGGTTTAGAAAAAGTAGCTGAAACCGTTGCCGTTAGTAAAGGAGCAAATCTTGTTAAAGGAGCTATTGTTGGTGAGGCTGCTATGGCAGGTGAAACTATACAATTAACAAAAGTCGGGCGATGGATGTCCAAAACTGAATATTCTGCTATGCTAAAAACGGGTAGAATACAAGAAGGAGGTGGTGGAATGACATTTTTTTCAGTAAATGGGGCAAACGATTTTAAAGGAGCAGCAAAAGCAGGTAGCATTTATGTAGAGTTTGAATTACCAACCAATAGCTTACTTCAAGGGGGGAAAGATGGTTGGCTAAAAGCAATTGGACCTAATTCACCAAAGTCACAGCAATTTATGTTGCAGAAACAAGGAGGAGAAATGCTTCCGATGATAAAAAACTTAAGTAAACCTTTGGATATTAAATAGATATGAGAAGTTATAACTGGTTTATTAATGAAATTATACCTAAAATGAAAGGGTATGAAATAAAATATGTGAATGAAAGAGGAGATTTGGGAGAGTTAAATGGTATTCAGTTTGACTCTGAAAAAAAAGGTGGATATATATATTTTTGGAGTTCTGGATACATAGGGCTACAACTTGTTGATTATGAAAAAGGAGAGGAAATTATAAGTGATATTTTGTTGAAAGAAGCCGATAATAGCTTAGATAACTTCATAAAGCAATTGATTTAATGACGTCAAATACTCCGTTAGATTTAGCCAAGGTTCAATAGCTGGAAGTTTTAAAAATAGTGGGGAGATAGCAGAATTGGTTACGGGGTTAAAAAATGAAATTATCTCGCCATCATCTATTCCTGTCAGAGGGAAGCCTAAGTACTTATCAGTATGGGTGGAATAATCCTGTAAGGCTTAGTAGCCCTAATGGAAACTGTATAGGACAGGTTTCCCCCAAGTAGTTTCTTGGTTAGTTGAAGGGTATTATAAATATGTAAACCGTGGTGTATGTCTCACAGCACTAATGTAATCATCTCAAAATTAAGTAATAACTCATAACTTCGAACAAGATACATGTCTAAAAACTAGCACATTAATATTAAAACTAAAACATTGTCTTGTCGTTAAAATTACTAAATGATTAATAAAATCTGGGCTTGCAAGCAATTTGTTCTTTTTATAAGAAAGCTCTGCTTGGCTAAATTACTCTGTATTACAAGATTAATAATAAACCTTTCAAAATTGTATTGATACTTTTGTTATGGACATTATTTTATTTAGTAGATGGAGTTCTTTATGAAATAATCTCAGATGTAACGAGTAAAATTTTGAAGTACTTACATATAGGGTTATCGATAATATTAAAAAGTTTTGCCCTAAGTTGGATTTATAATAAAGGATGTGACTAAGCAGAATTAGCCAATTGAAGCTTAGCATACTCATATTTTTTGAGCATCATAGGTAGTTGGAAACCCTTATCACAATCGAACAAATACTCTTTTCACACTATAGTTTATAAATAGGCAAAAGTAAACAACAACTCTAATGATTAACAAATGGCTTTTTAGCTCCATACTCTGGTGGTGTGGAACAGGGGT
>JBKBWE010000398.1:0-1866 GCA_046289145.1 Sediminibacterium sp. | reverse complement strand
TTTATTCTTTGTAAACAACGATACTGAGTTTACAGAAGGACTTATTGAAACTTTGGTAAACACATTAAATAGTTATCCTTCAATTGGAGTAATATCTCCTAAATTGTTGTATTATGATCAGCCTACTATGCTTCAATACGCGGGGTACACTCCAATGAATTACATTACTGCAAGAAATAGTTGTATTGGTCAATTTGAAGCAGACAGAGGTCAATATGATCAATTAGTAGGACCTACGGGATTTGCTCATGGGGCAGCAATGATGGTAACAAAAGCTGCAATAGAAAAAGCAGGCCCTATGGCCGAGAACTTCTTTTTATATTATGAGGAATTGGATTGGGCAGATAGAATAAGAAACAACGGCTTTGAAGTTTGGGTAAATATGAAGGCAACTATATTTCATAAAGAATCTGTTTCGGTAGGTAAAAAGAGTGCACTTAAAGAGTATTATATGAATCGGAATCGAATCCTATTCATAAGAAGGAATGCCCCTTTATTCAAAGCCATTTGCTTCTATATTTATTTTTTATTGATAGTTACTCCAAGGAATATTATCAGCTATTTAAAAGAAAAAAATCATGGTTTCATCAAACAACTTTTAAGGGCTATTTGGTGGAATTTAACTAATGGAATTAACAGCAATCATTTAGGATATAAGCCTTAACTTATTTTATGGAACTATTTTTTTGGATTTCAATTACCATCATCTTGTACACCTATTTGGGGTATGGATTACTCTTATTTATGCTTTTAAAAATTAAAGGCTTGTTAGTTGGTAAAAAAGTAATTCCCGACACAGGATATACACCTTCTGTCACCGTAGTCGTTGCTGCTTATAATGAAGCTTATTGTATAGAAGAAAAAATAGTCAATACATTGGCTTTAAATTATCCTCCAAACAATATTCGTTTTATTTTCATTAGCGATGGCTCTACAGATGAAACACCTGCGATTATTGCCAAATACCCTCAAATATTGGGGATGCATGAGCCAGGAAGAAGCGGTAAAATAGCAGCTGTTCACCGTGCAATGGGTAAGGTAGAAACGGAGGTTGTTGTTTTTACAGATGCAAATACAATGTTGAATAAGGATGCCATTCTATTGATGTGTAGGCATTATCAAGATGAAAAAGTAGGAGCAATTGCTGGGGAAAAAAGAGTACAGATTGATGATAATGCTGATGCAACAGCTGGAGAAGGTTTTTATTGGAAATATGAGTCTAAATTAAAAAAATGGGATTCGGAGTTGTATTCAGTGGTTGGTGCTGCAGGTGAATTGTTTAGTATAAGAACAAATTTGTATGAGCCAGTTGCTCCAGACACTATTTTAGACGATTTTATGATATCGATGAATATTGCATTAAAGGGGTATAAAATTGTGTATGAACCAGATGCTTTCGCCTCTGAACTTGCATCAGCCAATACAGGGGAGGAGTTAAAACGTAAAATTAGAATAGCTGCCGGCGGGGTACAATCTACCATTCGATTAAAGGCTTTGCTTTTGCCATTCAAGCAGCCTATTTTAAGTTTTGAATATATTAGTCATCGAATCTTACGATGGGTAGTTACTCCTTATTTAATGATTTCTGCTTTTTTTATCAATATTGCATTAGTAATAAACCAGGGCTATTCAACTATCTATGGGTTAATGTTACTAGGACAGCTGGTTTTTTATGTAGCAGCTTTACTAGGGTGGGTAATGGAGCAAAGGCAACTTAAAATAAAAGTATTCTTTATACCCTATTATTTTTGTTTAATGAATTATGCAGTTATTGCTGGATTTGCTAGATATTTCTTTGGAGAACAATCTGTTTTATGGGAAAAAGCTAAACGAAAATAGTTTGTGTTTATTTTTTTTTAATTTACC
>JBKBWE010000397.1:0-1879 GCA_046289145.1 Sediminibacterium sp. | reverse complement strand
TTAATGTATTCACTTTCACTGTTGGTGATATCTTTAATTCGATCAAGTGCAAACATCAATAGATTCTTTCCTCTGTCCGAATAGCCCACTACATACCAGCAATTGCGATACTCTTTTAATAAATGTGCAGAGAACTGGTGCAGCTTTGGCTCGCGGCCATATCCTTGGTAAGTGATAGCCAATGGCTGTTGGTGTATAATGCTTTGCAATAATTGTTCTAAGTAAGGGCTGTCTTGTGGTCGTACAGGTTCTTCTACTTGCAAAAACTGTCGTTGCTCTATCCCTGCTATTTTACTGATTCTATATCCTTCTATTACTTTATTAATGGCATTTTCAAATTGTTGAAACAAGCGCGTGCCCCTGATCTGTTGTAGCAAAGCCGTTGAGAAATCTAGGGCCTCTCTTTCTTCTTCTGTTAACGGAAATTCTTGTATCGAAAATTTAGGATCACTATAATAATAGCCCCCTCTGGTTTTATTGTACATAATGGGTGCCCCATAAATCTCTTTCATTGCAGCAAAATCCTTATTGATCATAGAGCTAGAAATGGACTTATCTAATTGTTGCTCTACTTTTTTCTGTATGGCATCTAAACTGGGGTAAGGATGCATACTGTTAGTAAGGCATCCATCAATAATTCTATAACGTAATAAAGCCGATTTGTTTTTTGGCATATCCCCCTTTTACAATCTTGAAATAAAGCTTACTCAACCAATAGGTTGCAGACTGCCTTTTTATGTTTACGTGGTCAATAGCCAGGTAAGGGTATTTCGGGGGGGATAACTTCCTGTGCTATTGGCTTTCTATTCAGATAAAAATACTGCTTTTGATTTACATATAATTTTGCCCCTTGAAATATCCACAATGCAAATAGGTTGCACAGCAGTTCGCTAAATTTATACAATGAGTGAGGACTTTAATAGCAATAAACGCATTGCTTTAGATTTTGGTCTAGGGATGGGTTATTTTAGAATGGGTAAAGACATGTTCACTACTAATCAGGTTTACGTTGGAAACTATGGGAATAGTGGTCAGTATGACCCCGTATTTTGGTTAAGATTAAACTTGAAAAAAGCCAAAGAAACGAGTACCACTAAACGAATTAGAAAAAAGTGTTCGGGATTCTCATTTAAAATTAAACCCGCAGAAATAACAGAAGAACTTGAAGCGCTTTACGCCCAGTATTTAGCCAGCGTAAATTTTGATGGCTACCCTAGTTGCAAAGATTGTATTCCTTCACTCCATGAGCCAGAAGATGTTTTTGATACCTATATGATTAAAATTTTTGATCAGAACCAATTAATTGCGGTTGGTTTTTTTGATAGAGGTGAAAAATCGCTAATGTCTGTACTTCACTTTTATCATCCCAATTACAAACGCTTCAGTCTGGGCAAATTCTTAATGCTCCTCACCATGGATTTTGCCAAAGATGCTAATATGGATTTTGTCTACCCTGGTTCTATTACCATTAATGGAACCAAAATGGACTACAAAGTATTTCCTCAAGTTGAAGCAATGGAAGTATTTTTATCCAAAGACAACAATTGGGCTCCTTTAGAAAACCATCCTAAAAAAGAACTTGATTTTTATTATTTTAAGCAACTTCTAGGCATTGATTTCGACAATTTGGAGGAAGCTTTTAATTAGGCTTAAAATGAATAATTATTATTAAATTTGGATACAACGCATACAAAATGACAAAACAAATCATCATCGAACGAACCTTGAAAGCTATTAACCAGCTTCCAGAGGACAAAGCTGAAGAAATATCAGACTTTGCTGATTTTGTTTTTAAAAAGTATGAAGAACAAGAATTAAGCAAAGGCATTCAAAAACTAGCTTCAGATAGTAACGCTTTGGATTTTCTAGAAACCGAAGA
>JBKBWE010000102.1:0-8808 GCA_046289145.1 Sediminibacterium sp. | reverse complement strand
TTACTAATAATTTGTTTGGGTAAATTATCCCCAATAATCTTTACTGGTGCTTTAACGATATCTGGGTATTGTATAAAAAAAGTTAACGTAAATAACAAACCAATAATGACAAAAAACATTGCAATGCCATTTCGGACTATCCATACAGGTTTACTGCTAATGATTTCACGAACCTCATGGCTATAAATACGATCTGCCTCATCTAAGCGTTCAATATTAGCCGCTTCAAGCATTGCATCTAAACTATATGATTCTTCTTGTTGAGGCATAATTAGTCTTTAATCACCTAATTCTAATTGATTTTTAACCAAAGTAAAATATTCACCCTTCATTGCTGTTAATTCAGCATGTGTTCCTTCCTCGGTAATCACCCCATTGTGTAATACCACTATTTGGTCAGCATTACGAACAGTACTTAAGCGGTGTGCTACCACTACAACTGTTTTACCTTCAAAAAACAGGTTTAAGTTTTTTAAAATAGTACTTTCATTATTAGAATCTAATGCGTTGGTAGCTTCATCTAATAAAATTAGATCCGGGTTTTTGTAAACAGCTCTAGCAATTAATATCCGTTGTCTTTGCCCTGCACTTACCCCCGTGCCTTCTGCACCAATTTTGGTATTATAACCCAGTGGTAAACTTTCGATAAACGAAGTGATATTGGCAATTTTTGCAGCATATCTTAACCTTACCTTATTGGGATAATCTTCCCCAACAGCTATATTTTTAGCAATACTATCAGAAAAAATAAAGCTGTCTTGCATTACTACACCACACTGTTTACGCCAAGAACGATGGCTAATATTTGACAAATTTAAACCTGCTGATTCTGCTTGATCACCAATATATATATCCCCAGACTTCGCCTCATAAAATTTAAGCAATAACTTTAGTAAGGTTGTTTTACCACTACCACTGGACCCTACAATTGCTGTTACTTTTCCTTGCGGTATTTGCATGGAAATATTTTTAAGTACAGGCTCATTACCAGCGCCTGGATAGGTAAAGCTGATATTTTGAAGGTGTATAGATCGGTTTTGAGGCAACTCTGTAACCAAGGCTAAAGAAGCATCACTGTTCAAATTGACCGGTTCTTCATCGGCCAATTGATGTATTTCATTCAATCTTTCCAGACTAATTTTAGCCAATTGCCAATTTTGAACGAACCCAATCATTTGCTCAATTGGGGAGTTTAATTGCCCAATGATATATTGAATCGCAAGCATTACACCAAGGGTTATTTGTCCTTGGATCACTGCTGTTGCTGCCACAAATGTGATGAATATATTTTTTCCCTCGTTAATAAAGAAAGCACCCGCTTGTTGCCATTGATTCAGTGCTAGCCCCTTCATGCCAACCCTAAATAGTGACGCTTGCAAGTGTTCCCATTGCCATCGCTGTTGTTTTTCGCTACCATGCAACTTAATCTCCTGCATACCTTGTACCAATTGAATGGTACTGCTCTGTTCTGCAGCAGCAATATCAAACTGCTGGTAATCAAGCTCTTTTCTTTTCTTTAAGAAGATTAAAATCCATAAAATGTATAGCACACTGGCAGCTGTAAAAACACCAAAAATGAGTACACTATAATTAAGCAACACAACAGAAAAAACTAATAAATTGAATAGAGAAAACAAAGTACTAAGTGAAGTTCCAGTCAAGAAATTTTGAATGCGTTTATGGTCATTCATTCTTTGAAGAATATCCCCTGTTTTTTTGCTATCAAAATAAGCCAATGGCAACTTCATCAGCTTTATCAAAAAACCCGTAAGAATAGAGATATTGATTCGACTACTGATATGGTATAAAATCCAACTGCGAATAAATTCTACTCCCAAACGCCCAATAAACAAAGCCAGTTGAGCTAATAAAACAATATATACAAATTGAATATTTTGAGTGTTGATACCTACATCAACTACACTTTGTGTGAGAAAAGGAAATACCAATTGCAATAAACTACCCAGCATGACCCCTAAGAAAAGTTGGAATATCAGTTTTTTATGGGGCTTTATATAACCCCATAGTTGGTTAGCATGATTGGATGTTGACTCTTTAAAATCATGCCCGTAATTGGCATTATAAAAGTTTTGACCAGGTTCTAGCATTAAGGCAATACCGGTGGATTCCCCATCCTCATTTTTATCACTTATCCATTTTTGTAAGAACAGCTCTTTGCTGATGGTTATAATCCCTTTAGCTGGATCAGCTATTGTTATGTTTTTTGGCTTTGAAAAAAAATCCCTCTTTTGTGGTGGTAAAACAATGAAATGATTTTGACCCCAATGTAGTATTGCGGGTTTGGGCGCTTCTTCAATTAATTTTTCAAAACTCATCTTTAACCCAGATGTTTGAAACCCTATCTTTTCAGCAGCATCACTAATACCTAATAAATTAACTCCCTCCTTACCTATCTCGGTTAACTCCCTTAGCTTCTCTAAAGCAAATACACGACCATAATACCTACTTATCATATACAAACAAGTAGGACCGCAATCCATTTGGTTTTGTTGAGGTTGGAAAAAAAACATATATTAAACTAGTACCTTATGTATTTACTAAACTCTTCCTTAACATTTTTTCTTTTTACCCAATCACGTATATCGTAATTGAAAGAAAAAAGGAAATAACGGTTTAATATATTAACATTAGTAAAAGTAGTGTAATTGCCAAACATTGAATTTTGTATCCCTTTGTTCGTATTAAACACATCGTTTAAAAAGAGTTTAATATGTCCACGCTTATTGTTTAAAAACGAATACGTAAGATCTGCGTTAGTTGTGAAAAAAGAATTATTCAAATTTGAAGAAACGTTTAATTGATTGACAATTTTATAACTTGTTGTGAATACTAGTGAAGAATTGATTCTATAAGTAAATGCTCCGCTTAAATCATGCTCTAAAATACTCTGATTATTGATAAGACTATTATTTACATTGCCTCTATTTTGGCCAGCACCTAATCTATATCTAGGCGAAAAATCAACTTTATCATTCCAGTTAAAATTAAAGCTCAAATTAAATCCTTGAGAAAAAATATGCCGATGAAAAACACTTTGATTCAATAATACAGGTGTAAAATTATATCCAGCTGTTAAAAAAATAGAGAAACCAAAACTAAACCCATTTTGTCTTTTAAATTTTTGATCATAATTAAGCGAAATAACATGATTAGAGGTAAAGTCAATATTTTCAGGTGTAAAAAGTTGTCGTCCAGAGGAGTCAATTTCAAGTCTGTTAATAATTGAATTTGAAGTAAATGAAGAATTGGTTACAAAAAATAAACTGCCCCCATTTTTTGAATTAGCAATACTTCCTGAAGTATTTAAAGCCCTTGATTTATAAGGTTTTAAACCTGCATTGCCCTTGAATATGATTAAAGGATTTGAATTATCAGGAACTGGAATTAAATCTTGAATTGCTGGTGGCTGAACAGTTTCAGCATACTGAATGTTTACTCTATTTAACGTTATTGAAGCCCGAAATAATATGTTTGAAAATGATGCTTTAGATTGATTATTATTAAAACCCTTATAATCATCATTGATCCATTGATGCAGATAATCAACTGTATAACGAAATCTAAACTTGTTCTTTGAATAAACAATAGACAAACCATTAGTAACCATGCTTAATTGTCTATTTAAATCATTTGATTGAGGAATTACAATACTATCATATAAAATACCGTTTTGAGATTTTAATAAAGTTTGTATTTGCTTTCCAGAAATATTGTTTTCGTATTTACTATCAAATGAATAAGAAAAGTGTTTGCTAAACTGATTCCAAAATGAAGAAATAAAGCCGTAAGATGAAAGTGGAGTAATTGTATTTCTTTTTTGTTCAAAAAGAGAAAAGCTTGGTGAAGGAAAAAACAATGAATTAACTGATTCATTAATTTGATTAAGAGAACTAGTGCTTTTATTCAAATAATGACTAAAGCTCAAATTTTTTTTAGTCTTAGAAAAGCGATGTGAATAATTAATATTATAACTAAAGTTATTGGCAGCATCAACAGATATAATATCTCCTGTATTTTGAATCAAAATGCCAGTTTTTTCATTAATCATTTGTTGAAGTAAATTATTTTGGCTAATTGATTTTTGATTTTGGTATTGAACACTTATTTGCATCCTGCTAAGCGAATCTATTTTCCAATTTAAACCAGCTTTTATATGATGAGAATGATGATTATCGATTATATCAGAAGAATTATTATTTGTATTGACTCCATTACTGATTGGAAATGTTGCAATGGTATTTGATAATAAATTATTTCTATTTTGACTATAGAAATACTGTAAATAAAAAGACAAGTCTTTTGATGGAGCATGATTTAAATTCCATCCTAAACCATTACTTCTGTTAACACCTGTTGTGCCACCTCCAAATGAAATGCCATTAATCAAGAATTTTTCTCCAGAAAGACCTCTATTAATAGTTAAAGAACCAGCTCCGCTTCTATTAAATCCGCCTGCACCAATCATATCTTGTAAAGAAAAAGAGCTTCGATTTAAATTATTATTATATCCTATTAAACTCAATTGTAAAGTATCTTTAAATAAATTAAGAATACCGCCTTGTTCATTTCGGTCATTTGTTCCAAGACCCGCATAAGCTTTACCAAACCATCCTTTTTTTACTCCTTTTTTAAAAGTAAGATTGATGACTTTATTGAGCGGTGTCTCATTCGAACCAGGCCTGAACTCAAAAGATTCTTTATCATCCAAAACTTGAACTTTGTCAATCAAATTAGCAGGTAAATTTTTAGTAGCCATTTGATAGTTATTGCCAAAAAATTGTTTACCGTCTACTAAAATTCTATTGACTTTTTGACCATTTACCAAGATACTTCCATCATCACTTACATAAACACCAGGTAATTTTTTCAATAAATCTTCAACTAAAGCAGTTGGCAATGTCTTAAACGAAGCAGCATTAAACTCTATAGTATCCTTTCTGATAATAACAGGAGGAATTTCTGCTACTACAACAACTTCTTTTAAATCATTAAAGCTTGGCTTTAATTTAATTAAACCTAAATTTATATTTTTCATGTTTTTATTAAATAATAAATTAGTCCTATAAAATTGGTAGCCTGTTGCTGATACTAGAATTCGCATTTGTAAATTGGATTGCAAAAATGGAAATTCGAAATTTCCTTTTGAATCAGTTAAACAATAAGAAAGAACAGTTGTGTCACTCGCTTTATAAACTGTAACAGTTGCATATTCTACGATTTTTCCTGATAAACTATCAATAACTAAACCACTTACAGCTATAGATTGAGCCTCTATTTTTTGTAAAGAAAATATTAATGAAAAAAAAAGAAACTTAATAAATCTAGAAAACATAAGGTAAAAATAATGTAAGTGAAAGTATTATATTTATGGAGTTTAATAAGAAACTTTACAAGTATCTAAAATATGACATTAGGACGAATATGAATAACCAAAGAGTTAATCATATTCGTCAAAAATGCATTTTACTATTGACAAGTACTAGCTTGTACTAAGGTGGTATCGCAACCACATTGACCCATAAAAGATAAACATGTTTTTGAAACTTGTTTATATTGAGATGTTGCCGAATCCCATTCAAGCCCACTACATTTTGTTGTACAAGCTCCTTCTTCGTGTATATTACCCCCAAATGTTAATTTCAGCAAATCCCTACTTAATTCTGAACCAAGACTCTTAAATCTTTGTTTCATAAATAAACTGTTTTAGCTATTCATTTATAATGAATAACGGTTAATAAAAATTGTTTCTGCAGCTTTTAGCATCAGCAGATTGCTGGCTTGCCAAACCACTCATTCGCGATTAAGTGTAGTACCATTTGGCTTTTCTTTTCGGGTACTAGTCGAAAAGAAATATGTTTATTCTTTCTCATGAAAGAAAATAATTAATGTCCTTTATTTGGTATCCTTTTGGTAATTGATAGCCATCTATAAAAATGGTTGGTGTGAATTGAATTTTTACTTTTTCACACCATTCTTTCATTTGATTGATTCTGTCGGTTTGTTTATCTATTTCTCCATTCATTGGGTATTTGTTGGCAAAAACATCGTAATTCTTTTCTTTAGCTAAATACCAATCATCTAATGCTTTATGAGTAGTATGTTCATTGCCCATTTCGGCAATAGCCAATAAATGTTTAACAGGTTTTGCACCTCTATCATTCTCCTGATTAGTAGCTGTAAAAATTATTTGTGCCTTTACATCTGGGTTCAGTTCAATAATTTTCTCTAACTCAGGATGTGCTGTTGCGCAAGGCCCACAATAAGGGTTGCAAACTTTGATAATAGTATGTTTTGCATGTGGGTTACCAATTGTTATCCCTAATTCACTTGTAGAATGATCAACAATAGATGGCTGATTTTTAAGCAAGGACCAAAATACCTGATCGTTAAACTTTAGCATTGAATAACTTCTCTTTTCGTACTTACCAACCTGTAATCTTTTTAACAAAGGCTTTAACAAAAACCAAGATATTGATGGTATTAATAATGAGTAAAGTGCAAAAATGAAATTGTTTGCAAATACTACAGTTGTTTCAGAAAATGATAAACTGTTATTTGCTATAACCAATATTCCTTCAGTCAATAAAACAGCCTGAACCATTAAGCAGAGTACACACCACTGCTTGGCTACTTTCCACTGGTAATAAATAGAAAAAATGATATAAGGCAAGGCTAATAAGGAGAATAGACTTAAAACAGGCAATGCCGTATTAATATCAGCGAGCACTGAGAATAGTAATGACCCTGCAAAATATACAAAGCCAACTTCACTCCAGGTTACCATGCCTCCAAGCGTTGCAGCTTTGGTATTTAAGACAGCACTGCAATTGGCTTTTTGTATGCCAGAACAGATTTGTTTCAAGAAAGGGTTGCCTTTATCTATATCATACCATAGTAATAAAACAGATGCATTTAATCCAATTAACTTAACCAATAAATACAATGTGGGCAAAAGAGTAATGGAGCCATTCATGAACGGCATCAATAAGGAAGCCAAAATTCCTAGTGGGATTAAACTATAAACAACCGTTTTTACATTTGTAGCATTAATCTTTTGTTGGTAATTGATTTCTCCAGAAAATTCATTTGCTTCAGCAACTAAGATGTTCTCAGTCCACTGAGATAAAAATACATTTTTAGCAATCGTTTCTTTTTTGCCCTGTTGGTTTACAATAAGCAGCTCATTTTCTAAAACTTCGAATACTACTACAAAAACACCTTGTTTAAAGCTTGTAATAAATGGTGTTGGAATCTCTGATAATTTTTCTGCTGAAGTTTGTATAACTAGGTTTTCGACCTTCCAATTATTCAATGAATCTGAAATAGATAAAAAGCTTGGATAGTCGGGATGCGATTGTAATGTATCATTAATCGTGTCCATGCTTACGTTCACTTTTAATCCCCTTAATAAAGCAGCAACAATTAATGGTTGATTTTCATGTAAACTATTAAATAAAACACCAGTTAACATAATTTCTAATTATGCAGTAAACATCAATTATAATTTTCAAAATAAAAAAAATTAGCGGGGGGTATTTTTACCCCCCGCCCTGAAAAAATTATTAAAATAAATTAACATAAGTATTTGTTTTTGTATTGCCTTAATACCTATTTTGCATCAATACAAATACCCCCAAGTGTTTCGTATTAATAGACTGTAAAAAGTAAAAACATGACATCAATAATGATGTGTGATGACCATGCTATGGTCATGAACGCAATGGGGGATTTATTAAGAAAGGAGAATTTTAAGGTTATCGCCACTACACTATCTGGTAAAGCTTGTATTGAAGCCATTCAGAGTGGACTAATTCCAGATGTATTAATTTTAGATATTAATATGCCCGATATGCCTGGCTATATTGTGGCACAACATGTAAAGAAGCATTATCCAAATATCAAGATATTAATCTTTTCAATGATAACCGATGAAAATGCGGTTAAGGCAATGATTCGAATGGGCGTGAATGGTTTTGCTTTTAAAAATATTAACGATAATGAGCTTGCTGAAATTATTCGAAAAATATTAAGCGGCCAAGAATACTATCCTCCTGAATTTATTTTTAGCATTGAAGAAATAGAAACTATTAAGCAGCAAAATTTTCCTTGGGCTGAACAATTAACGGAAAAGGAAATTCAAACTGCACAGTTACTCTCTTATGATTTTTCAAGAAAACAAGTGGCAGCAGATATGGGAATCTCTGCCTCTTCTATTAATAAAAAAATGGAACGGGTCTTTAAAAAAACCAATCAGAAAACGACCGTTGGGGTAATTAGTTTTTTAAAAAAAGTAGGTATAATTCAATAAATTATCTTTTCTCAAAAAACCACCACAAACGTTTGCGGGGTTTTACGGTATAATTCTTTCTTACATAAGTGCTTATGTGGTGGCCTGCTTCGTGTACATCATCGGTTAATAGTACCAGCTTTAAATCTTCTTTAGAAATAGTGCCTTGCTCTGCCATGAATGCACAATAATCCATGAGGGGTTGATAATATTCTTTCCCAAACAATACCATCGGAAAATCATTGATGGTCTTGGTTTGTATCAGGGTTAATGCTTCATAAAACTCATCCATGGTGCCAAATCCGCCTGGCATACACACAAATGCATAAGAGTATTTCACCAACATCACTTTTCGTACAAAGAAATATTTAAGCGTAATTGATTTGTGTACGTATGGGTTTTCGTGTTGTTCAAAGGGCAGTTTAATATTAATACCTACCGATTGTCCACCATTTTCAAAAGCCCCTCTATTCGCTGCTTCCATTATTCCTGGGCCTCCG
>JBKBWE010000396.1:0-1889 GCA_046289145.1 Sediminibacterium sp. | reverse complement strand
ACTTTGTACGGCTTCACGCATTTGGTTCAGCGTAACTAAACTCGGAATGTATTCCACTTTAACTGCTGCCGAAGCATAATTTACCGAAGCGTTGAATACTCCAGGCAGAAACTTGATGATACTCTCTACACTCACAGCACAAGAGGCACAAGTCATTTGTAACACGGGAATGGTTTGTGTAGTGGTTGCAACATCATAGCCCAAATCGCGAATGATTTTCACGGCATTAGGTATGGCTGTTTCAGGTTTTTCGGTTTCAATTACAGCTTGTTTGTTATTTAATTCCACTTTATGCTGTAAGATTCCGTCAACTGACTGCAATCCTTTATTGACAATCATAGCACAATGCTCGCTTTCCACATTTTCGAGTGGGATGGCATACGGTTGTGTTTTTACTGTTTTCATTTTTAACTGATTTAGTGATACAAAGTTCGAATGAAAAACCGGCTATGCGTTGTATAATTATGGCTATGATTTACATCATTTTATATTTTATCAATTTGGATGCGTTTGGCTGCTTTGATTTGTTTGAAATACGTCGGTGTAAAGCCAGTTACTTTTTTAAATTGGTTGCTCAAATGGGCTACACTACTGTAATTCAGTAAGTCGGCAATTTCACTTAGGCTTAATTCATCATACATGATTAATTCTTTTGCTTTCTCAATTTTTAGATGAATATAGTATTTTTCGATACTAATTCCTTCCACCTCGGAAAATAAGTTGCTTAATTTACTGTAATCATGATTGAGATGATCAGCTATATAGGCAGATAAATTCTGATTTAAATCGGCATTTTTGTTTTGGGTAAGATCTCTAAGCAAGGCTTTGATTTTTTCGATAAGCCTGCTCTTTTTATCGTCAATCAATTCAAATCCTAGTGCAAGTAATACTTTAGAAATTTCATCTTTCTTGTTTTCATCAATAGTATTCTTGATTTCGACCTTACCTAAATCAACCGATAGCAGTTGAAGTCCGAGTTGTTCTAACTCAGACTTCACTACCATTTTACATCGGTCGCAAACCATATTTTTTATATGTAAAATCATTATTTAAGGGTTTCAACTGTTTTACCACAAGTTAGCATTTTGCTTCCATAATAAGGATTCTTCACTTCATTTTCTTTGCTTAACCAATTGGCTCCTTTTCCATCGTTTGCCATAGGACAATGTTGGTAATATACCGTTGTATCATATTTAGCAACTTTCATTAATGAATACATCTCTTTGGATAAAGTTACGAAATGATGGCGTTGCTTTTTAATATCCTTTGCATTTGCAATTTGGGAAGCATCGTCATTCAATTGTTTGAATACTTTCATCCAAACCATATGAACGTCCGTTGCTAATTGATCCATTTTAACATTATTTATTGCTGTTACTAATTCTTTAGCAACAGTTGCAGTAGCAGAAGCATCAGAAGTAATAAGTGCATCTTTTACCGAAAAATAAGCATCAAAAACTGCCTGTAGTTCCTTGTCTTTAGAGGTTTCTGATAACATCATATCTTGATGATTTGCATGATTGCCGTGATCTTCCATAGTGGTCTCTTTAACTAGAGTTTTTGCTACTCTATCATATTGGCAACATCCTGGAAGTTTACTATATACATCGTCTGGTGCAAGGAATTGGTCACTATCATATCCTACTAATGCAATTCTTTTTAGAATTTCGTCTGGATTAGTTTTAGTAGCATCATAAGTTAAAGTTGCCATTTGAGTCTCTTGGTCCCAATCTACTTGAGCTACTTTTTTGCTATTTCCTGCTTTTTCGATTTTAGCTTCGCACATGCCACAATTACCGTAAATGGTAACGGTTTCGGTTTTTGCATTATTTATTTGTGCCTGAATGGAAGTTGCTACTAATAACACAAGTGCTATCATTGCTTTATTT
>JBKBWE010000395.1:1151-1894 GCA_046289145.1 Sediminibacterium sp. | reverse complement strand
GATGATATAAATGCAGGATGGGATGGTACATTGTTAGGCGTTGAATGTCAGCAGGATGTGTATGTTTATAGAATTGATGTGGTAGATTTAAATCTCAAGAAACATCAATACAGAGGTTCAGTAAGTTTAATTCGTTAACTAAAAAAGGCAGCATAAAGCTGCCTTTTTTGTACCCGGGATCGGGGTCGAACCGATACGATATTGCTATCATTGGTGTTTGAGACCAACGCGTCTACCAATTCCGCCACCCGGGCATAAAAATCAGTCGGCAAACATACATAATTTTTTCAATAAATGTTAATGCCTAAAGAGTAAGATTTTTATCGGTTTCATAAACAGTTTATAATACTTTTAATTGCTTAACTTCTGAAAATCAAAAATAAAAGTACTATAAGCTTGGATATTTTAATGAAATAATCTTAAATTTGCGCCCCTTAATAAGGAAATCGTAATGAACGAAGTAAAGTTTTTCTCAGGAAGTGCATCTCCGGCTTTAGCGGAAAAAATTGCTGCAGCCTATGGTACTAATTTAGGAAATGTAGTGCTTTCCCGCTTTAGTGACGGAGAGTTTTCGCCTTCTTTTGAAGAAACTGTTCGTGGGCAAGATGTGTTTTTAATTCAATCAACATTCCCTCCAAGTGATAACTTAATGGAATTGTTGTTAATGATTGATGCTGCCAGACGTGCTTCAGCAAGAACTATTGTTGCCGTTATACCTTATTTCGGGTGGGCAAGACAAGACA
>JBKBWE010000395.1:0-1141 GCA_046289145.1 Sediminibacterium sp. | reverse complement strand
GTTGACAGAGTAATGACCATGGATTTACATGCAGAACAAATCCAAGGATTTTTTGAAGTGCCCGTTGACCATTTATATGCATCAAGTATATTTTTGCCTTATCTTAAGTCATTAAATCTTCCAAACTTAGTAATAGCGGCTCCTGACACAGGCGGAACCAAAAGAGCAAATGCTTATGCTAAGTTTTTAGATGCTGAAATGGCATTTTGCTACAAGCAAAGAAAAAAAGCAAATGAAATAGCCAATATGACAGTAATTGGAGATGTTGAAGGAAAAGATGTTGTATTGGTTGATGATATGTGCGATACAGCAGGAACATTAGTAAAATCGGCAGAATTAATGTATGAAAAAGGAGCAGCATCTGTTAGAGCAATTTGTACCCATGCGGTACTTTCGGGTCCGGCTTATGAAAGAATTAACAATTCCAGCTTAGTGGAATTAGTTGTTACAGATACTATTCCATTAAAACAAGCATCACCCAAAATTAAAGTATTATCGGTTGATCACTTGTTTGGAGATGTTATTAAAAAACTTTTAAGTCACGAATCAATTAGTTCACATTTTTTAACCAGTTACTAAATAATAACAAATATGAAATCAATTGCAATTAGTGGTGCAGTTAGAGCAAACCACGGAAAGAAGGATGCAAAGAGCTTAAGAAGAGAAGGTAAAGTTCCTTGTGTATTGTACGGTGCAGATAATAACGCTATTCCATTTTCTGCTGAAGCAAAATCTTTTAAAGATTTAGTTTACACCCCTGAGTTTAATGCAGCAGCTATTAGCTTAGATGGTAAAGAATACAAAGCTATTATCCAAGATATTCAGTTTCATCCAGTAAACGATTCTATTCTTCATATAGATTTTATTCAATTAGTAGATAAGAAGCCGGTTAAAGCTTCAGTGCCGGTAAAATTAGTAGGTACTGCTGCGGGTGTTAAGGCAGGCGGAAAATTAGTTAAAGCTACTCGTTTATTAAAAGTTAAAGCAGAACCGGCATTCCTTCCTGCAGCTATTGAAATTAATGTTGAAAACCTAGAGGTTGGTTCAAATATCCGCGTTAAAGATTTACAACTAAATAATGTTACCATTCTAGAAGCAGCAAATAAAGTTATTGCTACTGTTAAGGGTAAACGTGGTATGG
>JBKBWE010000101.1:0-8872 GCA_046289145.1 Sediminibacterium sp. | reverse complement strand
CTATAAGGGTCACCTAGTACCAATTGGTTTTTTTCTAATTCGTTTTCAAATTTTAATGCCAAATTTTTTTCATCTGCTTGATATTGAAAACTGGCTACAATTTTTGCAATTTGATTCTCTATAGAAAATGGTATTTCTTCAAAAGTAATTTCACCTGAAGAAAATTTTTCAAGATTTAGAATATCATTTACAATAACTAATAAGTTATTGGCAGCTTCATTAATCATCAAAGCCATTTTTCTTTGCTGTTGTGATAATTCTGTTTTGTTGATCAGATTTACTACACCTAAAATTCCATTTAATGGCGTTCTAATTTCATGGCTGATATTTGCAAGAAATAGTTCTTTTGCTTTTGCAATTTCTTCAGTTAATAATTTTGCTTTTTTTAAATCCTCCTCTGTTTTAACTCTCTCTGTTATATCGGTGTTTAATCCAATAATCATATTTAATTTACCGGTCTCATCTAAAATTGGTTTTATATTTCTTAAGTAATAGCGAATTTCACCATTTTCATTGATCTGTTTTTCTTCTATGGTGCCTTCTTTTTTATTTTGCACTACTTGAGTAAATAATTCTTGATAATTATTGGTATTGGAGTCAGTTAAATTTCGTTTGGGTGATTCATTTGGATTAATCATCCATTCTAAAATGTATTGTCTAAGTTCAGCGTCTTTTACGGCTATGGGATTAAGGAATAGATCTGAATAATCGGGGCTTAGTACAGCAATATCATTGGGTAAATGATTGAATAACTCTCCATAGGCTTTTTTAATTTTTTCTAGTTTTCTTTCAACTATTATTTTTTCAGTAGCATTTTTGTAATACCATATATGACCGTGATATATTTCTCCATCGGTTATGGGTATATAATCTCTTTCAATGTAAATGCCATTTTTAAATTCAATTTCATCATTTATGACCTGTTCTCTATTGCTTAAAATTTCATTGGTTCTTTGAGTAAAATAGTATTGATTTTCTAAAACAGTTAAATCAATACTATTATTGATGAATAAATCTGTTCCAATTAATTCTTCAATAGGTGTCTTAATTTTAAAAATATCACAAAACACTTGGTTTACAGAAACTACAAGACCAGATTCATCTTCAATTAATATGCCTAAGTTTATATGTTTAGTGATATTGTCTATTAACAATCCTCCTAAATAAGGACTGGTTATTTTTTTTTGATCATATAAATGCCTATTGCTTAGCATAACAATTACTTAGTTATTTCTCCTTTCTGCATCATTCTATAAATGGTTGATTTTCCAATATTTAGCTTTTTAGAAACCATGATCACATCTTGATTGTACTTTTTCAAAAAAAACTGAATGATTTGTCTTTCATATTCTTTAAGGCTAGTTTCTTTATTGAGTAAGTTTCCTATATGATCGTTATTATCAATATTAATATCTGATGCAAGAATGATTTCTTTTTCAGCCATGACAATAGCTAATTCAATGATTGATTTTAATTCTCTAATATTACCAGGGAAATCATATTGTTTTAATTTTAAAATAGCTTCTTCACTAAGTGTTTTTAATGGAAGTCTATTGTCGCTGCAGAAACTTTGAATAAAGTGCTTGGCTAAAATAAGATAATCATTGCCTCTTTCTCTTAAAGGGGGTAATTCAATGGTTAAGCCCAGAAGTCTATAATACAAGTCTTCTCTAAATGTTTTATTTTGGACTTCTTTCAAGAGATTTTTATGGGTTGCAACTATAATTCTAACATCTAATGATACAGTTGAATTGCCTCCAATTCTGGTAATCTCTCTTTCCTGTAAAACCCTTAAGATTTTAGCTTGCAAGTGTAAATCCATTTCGGCTATTTCATCTAAGAATATTGTGCCTCTATTCGCTTCTTCAAATTTTCCGATTCTTTTTCCGGTTGCGCCAGTGAAAGCACCTTTCTCGTAACCAAATAATTCGCTATCTAGTAAGTCTGGTGGTATAGCAGCCACATTTAAAGCAACAAATGGAAATTTATGTTTGCTAGAGTTATAATGAATTGCTTTAGCTACCATTTCTTTTCCTGTTCCAGTTTCGCCTGTGATTGATACTGTGATATTTGTTTTTGCTGCTTTTTCAATTAGTTTAAAAACAGTATTAATGGCTTCGCTTTGTCCTATAATAACTTTGGAAAAATCAAAATTCTTTTTGAGTGCATCTTTTAAAGTTTCTACTTCTTTTTTTAGTCCTTTAATTTCTTGCAGATGAAGCAACACATTCCAAAGTCGATCTTTTGTGTCTTCATCTTTTACTAAATAATCAAATGCACCTGACTTTAATAGTTCTACAGCTGTACTAATTTGGTCTTGACCAGATATTATGATTACTTCTATATCCGAATTAAATTCTTTTATCTTTTTCAATACTTTACTACCGTCAGCATCTCCTTCTGCTAAAGTATAATCTAGGGTAACTACATCTGGTTGTTCATGTATTTTTTGAAAGAAGGATTTTTCTGTATCAAATCGATGAACTTGATAGTCTGGATTTAGTGATAGGTAATGCTCTAGCATGGTACCATACCAGAGATCGTCTTCTAAAATGAAGATTTTTAGTGGTTTTGTAGGCTTCATTGGATTTTTTTAAAGCACTACAATTTAATGTTATTTTCTGCCGAATTTTTGATTTAAATCCCAAAAAGGGAATTTTAGTCCCAAAAATGGGTATTTCTAGACTATTTTAATTTTACAAATGATTGATTATTAGGTTATTAATTTGATGGCATCATTTTTATCTTATTTCTATAAATAGTTTATGATGGAAAATGAAGTATCAAGCTACACTGTTATACCCAGTTTTGTTAGTCAGGCTGCTTTATTAGAAGCTATATTTAATAAGTTGCCTGATATGGTTTTTCTCTTTGATGTTAAAGAGCGAAGGTTTGTAGTAAGAAACCCCGCTTTAGATAAGATGTTAGGATTTGTGCACTTTAACAATCAGGAAATAAACTGCATATCACTCCGGTCTTTAATTCATTCTGAAGATTGGAAGTTGGTTCAAAATGCCATTCATCAATTAGAAAACAATGAAAAGGAAAATGTAGAAATTGAATGTAGGTGTTTAGACGAGTTTCACCAGTACCAGTATTTTAATACTAGGTTATCAGTTTTTGAAAAACTAGGCAATGAAGTGGTTTATTTAATTGGGATTGCTCAAAATATATCAAGTAAAAAGAAAATTGAACAGCAAAGCCAATTATTCAAAAATCGATTACAAGAATTATCATTTATTACTTCTCATGAAATGCGTCATGAGTATGCCAAAATTCAGTCAATTGTAAACTTGATGGATAATAAGTTTATTTCAGACGCTGAAAGAGTTGAATTAATAGGGGAAGCCAAAAAATCTATTCAATTAATCAATTCTTCTATATTTAAATTAAACCATAAACTCTCTTTTAACCAACAAGATGAATTTTTTAACATGAATAAAGAGCCAGATAAATTCACCAAAATATTGATGATAGACGATGATGTGCTTACCAATGTTTTGAATAGAAAAATTGTTCAAGCATTGCTACCTGAAATGCCTGTTGAAGTTTATATAGATATTGATGATGCGTTAGATGATATTAGGAAAATGGGCAAAATGCATCAAACCCTTATTTTTTTAGATATAAATTTTCCAGGAAGAGGGGGTTGGGAGTTTTTAGATGATTATGCAACCATTTCTGATGCAGCTAATGTTATTGTCTTATCGTCTTCAATTGATAATCGGGATAGGGAGAAGGCAAGAAGTTATACTTCAGTAATAGATTATATAACAAAGCCTCTTTCTTTTGACTTTGTAAAGTCATTTTTTGAGGATTTGAAGTCGGCAAAGCTTGATAATCAGTTATAGTTCATATTAATCTGTTTCCTTATCTTTAGTTTAATTTTGGTGCGCAAAGCTGTAAGTAATAACATATGCGAATACTCATTGCTGATGATCATGGTTTAATTAGAGAAGGATTAAAGAAAATTCTACTTGAGTCGCTTCCTGAAGCCGAAGTTCATGATGTATCTGATTCAGCAGAGTTATTCAAGAAATCAATTAAGGAAAAATGGGATATCATCATTTCTGATATTAGTATGCCCGGTTTTTCTGGAATTGAAATCTTAAAGCAAATAAAAACGCATGTGCCAAATACGCCTGTATTAATGTTAAGCATGCATTCACCCGAACAATATGCTGTTAGAGCCATTAAAGCGGGTGCTTCAGGGTATTTAACCAAGGAAAGTGCTCCTTACGAGTTAGTTACTGCCGTGCAACAAATCTTAAGTGGAAGAAAATATATTACCAATAGGGTTGCTGAAGTGCTAGCAAGTTCACTTGAAACAGATACTACGAAGTTGCCACACGAAAATTTGTCGGATAGAGAGTTTGAAGTGTTAAAAAAGTTGGTTGAAGGAAAATCAGTATCAGAAATAAGTGAAATGCTATCTCTAAATATCAATACCATTAGTACATACCGCGCTCGAATTTTAGATAAAATGGGTTTGAAGAGTAATGCAGATTTAATTAGATACGCTATTGAGCATAAAATCTCAGAATTGTAGTGTTATCACTACAAGCTGTCGTGTAATCCCCCTTTTTTTTGTTAAACGCAACTACAAGTAATGTTGATCAGTTGAATTAGATTTGTTATTAGAAACACTTTTGTGTTGATTTTAAAATTCAAATTCCAGAAAAACCAATTGTAGTATTTAAACTACAAAAGCTTTGTAGGCTTGCCCTACAAAGCTTTCTTTTTATGTTGATTAAATTTGAATAAGTACAAATGATATGACTTCATCAAGTTTAAACATATTAATCATAGAAGATGCAGACATCATAGTTAATCAACTACGGATTCTATTATCAGATATAAATTCAACCAATATTATACGTTCGGCTAATTCTGCAGAATTAGGTTTAGAATTAATTGAAAAGTCTTTTCCTGATGTATTTATATTGGACATTAAATTACCTGGATTAAGTGGTATAGATCTATTGAATAAAATTAAACATGATTACCCTTTGGCAAGTCCATTAATAATCATACTTACTAATATGCCTCACTCTACTTATAAGCATGCTTGTTTGAAGAATGGCGCCAATTTTTTTCTAGATAAGTCAAGAGATTTTTTAGTGTTGCCAGAAATCCTTGATGCTTATTTTTTAAAAGTTTAATCCTCCAAACTCTAGTTTATGCAATCCCCCCATTTAATTGATAAAGATTTGAAGAGTGCAGGCTCATTCCCAGAAGATTCTTTGCTAGCAACAGATCTAGATGGCAATATTTTATTTTGCAATGAAACGTTTATCATGTTGTATCAATTAAGAGGTACAAAAGTGAGGGGCTTGCCTATTGATTCTATTTTTAATAATAAAGAGGCAGGCATTTTTAAAAGCGCATTATTGAAATGCGTGAAGAATAAATTGCATACAGAGAAGCTTTCATTTAAAAAACCAGGAGATAATAGTGAATTTGATATTTACGAATGTTTTATGAAAAGCATTTGCAATAATAAAGGAGTTGTTAGTGGCGTGGTTTTAAATGACCACTTCATTAATCAATCTGCTCTTCATTCAACTAATAAGGAGATTGATTTTAAAAAAGAATGTTTTTCAGAATTGGCCAATCATATGCCAGATTTAATGTGGGTGACAGATAAACACCACCAATTAATTTATGTAAATACTGCTTGGTTGCATTTTCGGGGTACTAGTTTAGAAGTTGAAATGGGTAATGGATGGCTAGATCATGTTCATCCCGAAGATAAGGAGCAAGTTGTGCAAGAAAGAAGGCAAGCATTTGTAGTACAACAACCTTATGCAATTACTTTTCGATTTAAAAAAAATGATGGATACTATAGATGGATGAATATGAAAGGAAATCCTGTTTACAGTGATTCAGGAAATTTTAAAGGGTATGCCGGAACGGCATTAGATATTACTCCGGTTAAAGAAGCACAAATTCAAATTCGACGACAGCAAGAGTTGATGGAAAGCACCAAAATTGAATTTGGTAAGTTCACAAAGATTGCACAAAAAATTGGCAGCATTATCATTATGTGTAATAGTGAAAACAGAATTACATGGGTAAACGATGCTTTTGTTAAAACAACTGGATATACTTTAAAAGAAGTCTGTGGTAAAACCCCTGGCAGTTTTCTAAAAGGGGCAGAAACAAGTAAAGAAACGCTTGATAGAATTAGAAAAGTAATTGAATTAGGGAAAGGTATTAGAACGGAGATATTGTATTATACTAAAACTGGAGCTAGAATATGGCTCGATTTAATGATTGAAACGCTTTTTGATAAAGAGGGAACTGTTACCGGATATATTACAATTCAAAAAGATATTACTCTCAAAAAAATATCTGAAAAAGAAGTTTTAGAGCAAATGAGTCATCTTAAAAAGATTTCATTTATCACTTCGCACGAATTAAGACATGAGTTCTCTAAGATTCTACAATTATTACAAACAGCAAAGTTTCAAGACCATAATTTAGCCACATATGCACAAATATTTACTGATATTGAGTATTCAGCAAATTTGATGAATGATGCCATTTTTAAGCTAAATGATCAAATAAATTTTGCTTCCTCAAATAGTATCTCATTAAATAAATATTTATTAAATCAAGCTATTGAAGAAATTTGTTTAGTAGATGATGATCATTTGGTGAATAAATTAAATGAGTTAATCATTAGAAATGTAATGCCTAGTATGCCTGTTCATACTTTTGATCATATTGACAAAGCATTAGGGTATGTTAAAGAGAATCCCAATACTAAACGAAAAATTTTCTTAGATCTTAATTTTTCTGGCAGATCAGGATGGGATTTCTTACATGAGTATGAAAAATTAGGACAACCTTGGCCTGTAGTAATTTTGACCTCTTCTATAGACCATGTTGACTACGAAAGATCAAAGAAATTTTTAAATGTTACTCATTTTATAACTAAACCGCTCACTATTGAGCAATTTGAAAAGTTGAGTGATATGGAAAATGTGTTGGTTCATTAATTTATTGGTCTTGTATTTTGCCAGCCTATTAGTACCACCCCCAGAATGACCAACACTGTACCAAGAATTTGTTCCATCAAAATGGGTTCATTTAAAAAGATGGATGCTTGTATGATGGTTGATACTGGACCTATGCTGGTGATAATTGAAACATTATTACTACCAATTTTTTTCATTCCACTGCTCATCATAAAGGAAGGTATAACAGTTGCAATAATTGCTAATGCAATTCCATACCACCAAAGTTGGCTAGACATTTTCACTTCTTCCCATTGTTCTTGAACAATAAAATGAGCAAATACACCAGCTGTTGCAGCAAGCATTGCATATGCAGTATATCTTGTTGCTCCTGCTTTTACAACCATTCTACCAGTTCCTACTAAGTAAAATGAATAAGTAACTGCGCACAAAAAAACCATGAATGAACCAAAATAAAATTGTTGATTTTGTTGTATGGTTCCCAATTCTGCATAATATGCAATCCCAATACCTAAATAGGTAATTGCTAATGCAAATACTTGGATTTTAGAAATCCTGCTTTTAAAAATCCAAGTATTTAGCAATACTGCAAAAGTGGGGTACAGAAATAATATCAAGCGTTCTAATCCTGCAGAAATATATTGTAAGCCTATAAAATCAAATAAACTACTTAAGTAATATCCGAGTATTCCTAAAGCAATAATCCAAAACCAATCCTTTTTATTAAGTGGAATTGCCGATTCTTTTTTACCTGAAAACCATGCTGCTACTAAGTAGAAGGGCAATGCCAAAAGCATTCGTAAACTCAACAATGTTAGCGCATCTACCCCTGTATTACGAAAAGCTAATTTTACCCAAATGGCTTTGGTAGAAAATAAAATAGCTCCGCCAATGCTTAACAAAAAGCCAGTTAAAAACAAGGAGGAGCGTTTAGACGCATTCATTGTTAAACGCTTACATTAAAGTCTCTAAGCGCGTCGTTTAAGCTGGTTTTTAAATCGGTGCTTGGTTTCCTTTGCCCAATAATTAAAGCACAACTCACTTGGTATTCACCAGCATTAAATTTTTTGGTATAGCTGCCAGGGATCACTACACTTCTAGCTGGAACTCGGCCTTTCATTTCTATTGGTTCAGCCCCACTAACGTCAATTATTTTGGTTGATTGAGTTAATACAACATTCGCTCCTAAAACAGCTTCTTTTTCTACAATAACGCCTTCAACTACTATACAGCGGCTACCAATAAAACAACCATCTTCTATAATTACTGGGCTAGCTTGTAAAGGTTCTAAAACACCTCCAATTCCAACCCCTCCACTTAAATGGACGTTTTTGCCAATTTGAGCACAGCTTCCAACAGTAGCCCATGTGTCTACCATTGTGCCTTCATCTACATAAGCACCAATATTTACATAACTTGGCATTAAAACAACATTCTTGGCAATATAAGCACCATACCTTGCTGTAGCAGGTGGAACAGCTCTAACACCTAATTCCTTATAATTGGTTTTTAAATGCATTTTGTCGTAAAACTCAAAAGGAGGCATTTCCCAGGTTTGCATTTGTTGAATGCCAAAATATAGTAAGATGGCTTTTTTAACCCATTCATTCACTACCCAGCCATTTGCATCAGGGCTTGCTACTCTTAGTTGGCCCTTATCTACCGCTTCAATCACTTGTTTAACCGCTTCACTGTATTTTGTTTCCTTTAATAGCTCTCTATTATTCCAGGCTTCTAACACTAAATCTTGGGGCATATTTTAAATTTTAGCAAAAGTACAATATTTAGCTTTTTTAATTGAATGAGAATGATTTAACGCATATCCTTAGTTTTGTTGGATGCAAAGGGTGCTGATTATTCAAACGGCTTTTATAGGTGATGTGGTTCTA
>JBKBWE010000394.1:0-1899 GCA_046289145.1 Sediminibacterium sp. | reverse complement strand
CCTATTCTGTTGGGGAACGGCATAAGCCTTTTCAAAACTGGGAGGCCCGAAATTAAATTGGCACTTATAAGTGCAAAAAAGATTGAGACTGGTTTAACTCAACTTCATTACAAAATCCATTAGACACCTCAAATGAAATCTGAACTTATGAGAAAATATATTTTCTTTCTCTTCATTATTGTATATCCATTTTCTCTAATGGCACAAAAAAACTATTCGGCCCTTTTAGATGAATACATGGACGGCTTCAACAAGGCGCACGATTTTTCTGGTGTGGTTTTTATTGAAAAAAATGGCAAAGAAATTTATCAGAAAGCTTTTGGCGAAGCTAACCGGGAGTGGAAAATTCCAAATACTGTAGATACCCGTTTTCAAATAGCATCTGTAACTAAACAATTTACAGCAGTGGCTATTCTTAAACTAGCAGAGCAGGGTAAATTGCAAATCGATGATAAGGTGAGTAAGTATTTCCCAGGTTATCCTAAAGGGGATAGTATTACCATACATATGCTGCTCAACCATACATCTGGAATATATAATTACTTAGAAAATCCAGCGCTTGATGAACTCAATCCAAATATTTCGATTAAACTACTAAAAAATTCCTTAATCAATCTATTCAAAAATAAACCATTTGATTTTTCACCAGGAACATTTTGGCGATACAGTAATTCAGGGTATGTACTTTTAGGTTATATCATAGAACAGGTAAGTGGTGAGACCTATAGAGACTATATTTATAAACATCTATTACTCCCTGCAGCTATGATGAATACAGATCTGTATAGTGCCGATTCCATCATACCTTTTCATTCAAATGGCTATATAAAAACACCAAAGGGATGGAAGCCCAAAGATATAATTGCCATCAATGCTGCCTTTAGTGCTGGCGGCTTATTTTCAACTGTTGGCGATTTGTCAAAATGGTGCAATGCATTATATACGGGTAAAATAATTAATAAAGAATCCTTAACTAAAATGAATCAACCGAATGCTGGCGACCGTGGTTATGGTTATGGCGTTTTTGTGGATTCTTTTTTCAATCGCCGTGCAATATTTCATTCTGGTTCACTTACTGGTTTCACTTCGTTGTTGATGAATTATCCAGTAGATGGTATACGTATCATTATCTTAACAAACCGTAACACAAATATTGATTTTCTTCCTCGGGGCCTAGCTGCTATACTCTTTGATCTAAATGTAATACCACCATACAAGCATATTCCAATAAAAATAGACCCAACTATCTTAAAGCATTATGTTGGAAAATTTGTAGGACCATCAATTCCCTTTCCGTTGAACATTATTAACAAAAAAAACAAGTTATTCCTTCAACTTGGAACTGATATGGAACTGCTACCAGAGTCAGAAAACAAATTTTATATTGCAGAGCAAGATGTAGAAATCGGAATAGAATTTGAGCTGAATGAAAAAAAAGAAGTTGTTGCTGTTACTTTTATTGAAAGCGGTGTAAAAATGAAAGCAGAAAAGACCATTGATAATTGATAGCAGTTTACTTACAAAAGCTACTTTTGGAGGGTTAATTTAATTGCAAAATATATGGCTTATAAAAAATATCTTAAAGAGATTATAATAGGATTTATTTTATTATTCGCAGTAATTACTACCATCATTTATGGGAATGTCTTAATTATATCTAAACCGAATATTCGACTTTGGAACTGGAATAACTTATTATTGATATTGCCGCTTCTTCCTTTACTCATGATGCAAGAAAAAGCATCATTACCTTCTATAAACACCATCAACGAAAAAAGGAATGGATGGGTATCAACATTTGGTATTGGGATGATTTTTGGCTTATTAGATCTAATTGTTGTAAAACTAATCATGCATCCAGAACCATATGCCGAAATGCCGCCTTTTTTACAACCTTTT
>JBKBWE010000100.1:0-8931 GCA_046289145.1 Sediminibacterium sp. | reverse complement strand
GAGCAGAGACCCTTATCCGTTACCAAACATGAAATTGAATCCTGCCATTACAAGTATTTTTGATTTTGATTTTAATGATTTTTCCTTAGAAAATTATCAATGTCATCCCGCTATTAAAGCACCTGTTGCAGTTTAATATGATCATATCTATAATAGTAGCCGCTTCTAAAAACAACGCCATTGGTTTAAATAATCAATTGCTTTGGCATTTGCCCAATGATATGAAATTCTTTAAGCAAACAACATGGGCAATGCCAGTAATTATGGGAAGAAAAACTTTTGAGTCTTTGTCGGGTAAACCTTTAAATGGAAGACTAAATATTGTTGTAACTAGACAATTAGACTGGCAAGCTGAAGGTGTACAAAAAGCCACATCTTTAGAAGACGCATTGCGAATTGCCTCTGAGAATGATTATAAAGAATCTTATATTATTGGTGGTGGCGAATTGTATGCCACCGCATTAGAATTTGCCCACAAAATATATTTAACTAGGGTAGATACAATTATTGAAGGGGATACTTTTTTTCCAGCAATTGATACAGATAGTTGGCAACTTACTATGGATGATTCAAAAGATGCGGATGCAAAACATGCTTTTGCATATCGTTTTCAATGTTGGCAAAAGCATTCTTAATTATGCAACTTATTCCATTTGTCTACTTAATATTGGTTCCTTTTCTAGTAATTGCTTCTGTTGTATTCGATAATAAAAAAAGCAAATTGAGTAAAAGCATTTTGCAAGTAATGAATATTTTATTACTGCTATATGCTTTCTATCAAATAAGGTTGCTCGTTGGTCTAATACAATTTCTCCGGTCATTTAATAATGGGCAACCAATCAGTGAATTTTGGTTAAATTATGTAGATCAGGCGGTGGTTAGAACACTTATTTCAATAATACTTCCTTTGTGTTTTATAATTCCTTTTTTTAGAAAGAGTTTGTGGTTTAGTTTGGGTGTAATGGTTTATTACCTAGATAGTACCGAATTACCCGCTTTAGATTTTTATGATTGGATGATAAAATTAGCTCAATTTTTAAGTTGGTTTTCATTTGTATATGCTCTATTTTGGATCAGGAAATGGTTGCCAATTAATCAAAATAAATTATAATGTATTCACCTTTTCAACTTGGGTTACGTTATATAAAATATTGGATGAAGTCTTCCAACGCAAAAGGACATGGGGTACATTCACCTTTTGTATTTGATTTAATTGATAAGGTTTTTACTGATGATAGAGATTTTTATGTTTTCCCATTAATTGAATCTTCAAGGGAAGAACTTTTATACAATACTAGTTTAATTGAGGTAACAGATTATGGAGCTGGGTCAAGGGTAAATAAAAATTTTTCTAGAACTATTTCTTCAATAGCAAAAAGCTCATTAAAACCTCCAAAATTTGGTCAATTGTTGTTTAGATTAGTTAATCATTTTGGATCATCTACCATTCTAGAATTAGGAACTTCTTTAGGAATAACTACAAGTTATTTAGCAGCAGCTAATCATAATGGTTTAGTCATTACAATGGAAGGGGCTCCTGAAATTGCAAAGCAAGCAAAGCGTCATTTTCAACATATAGGGCTGAATAATATTGAGCAAGTGATTGGTGACTTTGATACAACTTTGGGCAATGTGCTTCAAAAAAATAAGACCTTAGATTTTGTTTTTATTGATGGAAATCATCGATTTGAACCGACTTTAAGGTATTTTAATATGATGAAGCCCAATTTGCACGAATATTCTCTTCTTGTATTTGACGATATTCATTGGAGTAAAGAAATGGAGCAGGCTTGGGATGCAATAAAAAAAGATGATAGTGTTACTTTAACCATTGATTTGTTTTTTATTGGGTTGGTTTTTTTCAGAAAGGAGCAAAAGGAAAAGCAGCATTTTATTGTTCAGTTTTAATGAATTAACTTACATACATGATAATTGGTATCCTTAAAGAACCCGCAGGAGAAAATAGAGTAGCGATGTTGCCAGAACAGTTGGCGCCATTGGTTAAACAGGGTATACAGGTTATGGTTGAAGAAGATGCTGGTGCTAGTGCATTTGCAAATAATGAGTTGTATGTTACGGCAGGGGCAACCATTACAAATCGAAATACTGTTTTATCGTCTGCTAATATTCTTTTGACTTATTGGGCTATTCCAAGAAATGAACTTGCCACAACCCAAAAGGGGGCAATATTAATTGGGGTATTTCAGCCATTATTCAATTTCCAATTAATGAATGAATTGGCTGCAAACGGATTTACTGTGTTTAGTTTAGATATGATACCACGAACTACTCGGGCACAATCCATGGATGTATTGAGTAGCCAAGCTAATATTGCAGGTTATAAAGCTGTTTTAAAAGCAGCCGATTTGTTGCCTCGTTATTTTCCAATGTTCATGACAGCTGCTGGAAGTATTCCCCCCGCAAAACTAATGGTTTTGGGTGCTGGTGTTGCAGGACTTCAAGCTGTTGCAACAGCTAAAAGATTAGGTGCAGTTGTAGAAGTTTCTGATACAAGACCAGCAGTAAAAGAAGAAGTGATGAGTTTAGGGGCTAAGTTCATTGAAGTGGAAGGGGCAGCAGATGCTTCAGCTGCAGGTGGATATGCTGTAGAGCAAACGGATGAGTTTAAACAAAAACAAAAAGAACGTTTGGCTTTATCTGTAGCAAAATCAGATGTGATTATTGCAACAGCGCAATTACAAGGGAAACCAGCACCATTATTGATAGATGAGAATATGCTAAAATTAATGAAGCCAGGTGCAGTTGTAATTGATCTTGCTGCGTCTTCAGGGGGTAATGTTTTCGGGGTCCAAAATAATGCCACCATTCAGTTACACGGAGTTACATTGGTTGGTAATAGTCAATTAGCAGCCGATATGCCGGCTGATGCCAGTAAAGTATATGGTAAAAATGTCTTTAATTTTTTGCAATTGATTTTAACGAAAGAAGGAGCAATCAATTTAAATTTCGAAGACGATATTGTAAAAGGTTGTTGTATGGCATATGATGGCAAAGTTATAAACGACCGAATTCAATCACTGCTAGCATCTTAATTAATTTGTATGAATACATTTTTAGCATATTTACAAGAACATATCCAGATTATCTATATCGTAATCTTATCTATTTTTTTAGGAATAGAAGTAATTGGTCGTGTTCCGAGTGTTTTACATACCCCATTAATGAGTGGAGCCAATGCCATACACGGTGTAGTCATTATTGGTGCAATCATTGTGATGGGGCAGGTTTCGGCTGATGATATACCGGCATTGATCATTGGATTTTTAGCGGTAGTGTTGGGTACATTAAATGTAGTAGGTGGATTTGTAGTGACTGATAGAATGTTGGAAATGTTTAAGAAGAAAAAATAACATGGAAATAAATTTGCTTACACTCTGTTACTTATTGGGCTCTGTTAGTTTTATTGTAGGGCTTAAAATGTTGTCTCATCCTGATACTGCTAGAAAAGGCAATTGGGTAGCTGCAGCAGGAATGGCTATTGCTATATTGGGTACTATCTTTTTATACAGTAAAGATGGTGTCAAATTAGATAATTATGGTTGGATCTTTGGTGGCTTGGCAGTAGGTACTATAGCAGGAACCCTCGCTGCAAAAAAAGTGAAAATGACTTCTATGCCAGAAATGGTAAGTCTTTTTAATGGAATGGGAGGGGCTTGCGCTGCCTTGATTTCTATTATTGAGTTTCAGCATTTAACCCATCCAATGTTGGTTCAAGATAATATGTATGCAGCAGCAGGAAGTTTAGATGGCGCTACCTTGCTAATCATTTTTGCCGGGCTAATTATTGGAACTATTTCATTTGCTGGAAGTATGATTGCTTGGGGTAAGTTAAATGGTTCTGTAAAAGATGTAGCTTTTAATGGCCAACAGATAGCTAACAATATCTTATTATTAGCTATTGTGGGGGTTGCAACTTATTTAGTTTATAATATTTCAATCACTAATTATTATTGGTTTTATATTATTACAGCTGCTGCTGTTTTGTATGGGGTATTATTTGTTTTACCCATAGGTGGAGCAGATATGCCGGTGGTTATTTCACTCCTAAATTCATTTACTGGTGTTGCAGCCGCATGTGGTGGATTTTTATATGATAACCAAGTAATGCTTACTGGAGGAATTTTAGTTGGCGCAGCCGGAACATTGTTAACCATCTTGATGTGTAAAGCAATGAACAGAAGTTTAATGAATGTTTTGTTGGGTTCATTCGGTACATCTTCAAAGGGCGAGCAGCAAGTTATTACGGGGAGTTTTAAAGAAATATCAATTAGTGACGCTGCCGTTTGTATGAGTTATGCTGGTAAAGTGATGATTGTTCCAGGTTATGGTTTAGCGGTGGCACAAGCTCAACATATTTGTCACGAACTCGAACAACTATTAGAAGAAAAAGGTGTTGAAGTAAAATATGCTATTCATCCTGTAGCAGGTAGAATGCCAGGACATATGAATGTATTATTAGCAGAGGCAGATGTAAATTATGATTCTTTGTTAGAAATGGAAGATGCAAACAAAGAATTTAAAACAACCGATGTAGTACTTATTTTAGGAGCAAACGATGTAGTTAATCCTGCTGCTAAAACAGATCCAGCTTCACCTATCTATGGAATGCCCATTTTAGAAGTAGAACAAGCCAAAACCGTTATTGTAAATAAACGGAGTATGAAGCCTGGATATGCAGGAATTGAAAATGCATTGTTTTTTCAGCCTAAAACATCTATGTTATTCGGAGATGCAAAAGCTGCATTACAAAAATTAGTTGCAGAAATAAAAGCTATTTAGTAGTGGATTTACCTAAGCAATTAATTGATTCTTTAGCAAATGTTAAAGGCTTTGATAAAGCAGCATTTGAAGAGGTGCATACTTCAGGTGAGCAAGTCACCAGTATTCGGTTGAATCCCTTTAAACCTTGTGATGTTTTAAATGAATTTATTGATTCAAGAGTGCCCTGGTGCAATGAAGGATTTTATTTAACCGAAAGGCCTTCGTTTACCATGGATCCTTTATTTCATGCAGGCGCTTATTATGTGCAAGAAGCAAGTTCAATGTTTCTACAACATGCTGTAAAGGAATTAATCCCTGGTTCTAAGAAAGGATTAAAAGTATTAGACTTATGTGCAGCACCAGGAGGAAAAACCAGTTTGCTAGCAGCTATTTTTTCGGAGGGTTTAGTGGTAAGTAATGAAGTGATTAAATCTCGCGCTTCCATATTGGTAGAGAATACCACCAAATGGGGATTGCCCAATATGGTAGTTACTAATAATGATCCTGAACATTTTAAAGATTTTATAAACTACTTTGATGTAATTGTGGTAGATGCTCCATGCAGTGGAAGTGGTTTATTTCGAAAAGATCATCAAGCCATTGCAGAGTGGAGCGAGCAAAATGTGATTCATTGTAGCGAAAGGCAGGAAAGAATATTGGCTACTATTTTACCATGTTTAAAGCAAGGGGGAATTTTATTATACTCCACTTGTTCTTATTCTGTAGAAGAAGATGAATCTATTTCAGATTGGTTAGTTGGTCAAATGAAAATGGAATCCTGTCCAATCAATATAGAATCATCTTGGAATATTGTGACTACTCAATCACCTCAATATCAAGCTTGGGGATATCGATTTTACCCCTATTTAGTAAAAGGGGAAGGTTTTTACTTAGCAGCGTTTAAACAGCAGCAAGATTTCTTTGGTGGTAAATTGAAAGAGGCTTCATTAGCCAAGCTGACTAAACCTGAAATAGCTTCGTTGCAACTTTATGTAGAGAATGACCATAGTGCTGCTTATTTTAAACAAAATAATGCCATACGAAGAGTACCTGAATCTTTTTATCGCAATATTCAAGAATTAGCTGCTAGGCTTTATATAAAAAAAGCTGGAATTGAAATTGGTGAGTTCAAAGGGAATGCATTAATTCCATCCCATGAATGGGCAGTTTCAATTTTACCCAAAAATGGCTTTGCAATATTGCCAGTAAACAAAGAACAGGCAATATTATTCTTAAAGCGGGGTAATTTTTTGCCCGAGAATGCTTCAATTGGCTGGAATTGGGTACAGTTTGAAGGCGTGGTACTTGGATTGGTTAAAGTTTTGCCCAATCGAATCAATAATTATTATCCTGCTGAATGGAGAATATTAAAAGATTAACTTTACACCCTATTTATAATCTCATGTACCTGAAGAAATTTTTATTTATAGCACTGTTTTTTTGTGCCAACGCTGTTATTGCCCAGGATAAATTAATTGCAGCAGGTCCTACTGGCGACCTTTATATTAATCATACTGTTAAAGGGAAAGAAACTTTATCGGTATTAAGTAGAATTTATGGCGCAACCCCAAGACAAATTGCTGCTTATAATAATTTAAACGCAAATGCTGTTTTACCCCTCGGCGTTAAATTGAGGATTCCACTGTCGGAAGATAATTTGGTTCAACAACAAGAGTTTGCTACAAGTGAACCTGTTTATCATATTGCAGGTAAAGGCGAAAATTTGTACAGACTAAGTCAACGATATTATAAAGTTCCATTGGCTAGTTTACGCGAATGGAACGATTTGAAAACCGATGCATTAAAAAATGGCCAAGCTATAGTGATTGGCTTTATTGGCGGATCAAAATTGGCTGCAATGAAAGCCGATGCGCCTGCAGTCAACACCCAAGTTTTTGTTAAACCGCCCGTAATTGGTGCACCAGTAGAAAATCCTCCTTTAAAAGATCCAAATGTTATGGATGCCGCAATAGATGGAAGCCGGGAAATGAAAAAAGGAGAGATGAAGCCTTTAACAGAAACAGACAAGTTTTTTGCAAAAGCTGCAGCTGATAGAGCAAAGAAAGATGCAGAAGCAGCCGCTAATATTGTTCCAGCTCCTGTTCCAGTTGATCAGTTTAAGGAAGCCAATAAAGTAGCTCCCACTGAATACAGAATTAGTGAGGAAGATTTACGTTATGTACCTAAACCCAACGACGAAGGCTATTTTGGTTTAATTTATACTATGGACGAGTCAACTAAAAACAAAATTAATAAAGCAGGAGATGTAGGAACTTTCAAATCGGTAAGTGGGTTTTCTGATAGAAAATTTTATGCTTTATTGAATGATGTTTTGCCAGGAACTATTGTTAGAATTACTACTTCAGATAATAAAACAGTTTGTGCAAGAGTTTTAGGGCCTGTTCCTGAAATTAAAGGGGCTCCTTCTTTGATGATGCGGGTTAGTAATGCTACTGCAGCTGCCTTAGGGAAAAACGAACTTCCATTTTCTGTTACAATCACTTATTTACAATAATATGAAACTACCTCTATTTAGTATTGCTTTATTCTTTGTTGTACTTTCTTGTAATTCTGCTCCTACAGATAGTTCAGCTACATCAATGGAAAACGAAGCGGTTGCCCAAACTGGTGGAACCATATCTGTTGCAGCATTTGAACAAAAAATGAAAACTCCTGGAATTCAAATCTTAGATGTTAGAACAGCGGGTGAATACCAAGGAGGTCATTTTAATAACGCATTGCAAGCTAATTGGCTTGATCAAAAAGAGTTTGCTGATAGAGTACAACATATTGATAAAACCAAACCTGTATTGGTCTATTGTGCTTCTGGCGTAAGAAGTGCCGAAGCCATGAATTGGATGAAACAAAATGGGTTTGTAGATGTGAGTAATTTACGTGGTGGTACTTCTGCTTGGCGTATGGAAGGTAAGCCATTGGAGGCTAAAACATCTAGGGAAGAAATGAGCATGGCTGCATTCACAGCAAGTACAAAAACAGGAACTATATTAGTGGATATTGGTGCAGAATGGTGCCCGCCTTGTGTGAAAATGGAACCGGTATTAAAACAATTACAAAAAGAAAAAGGGACGCAGTATAACTTGGTAAAAGTAGACGGAGGAATTGATATTGAAGTAATGAAACAATTAAAATCTGAAGGATTACCCACTTTTATTGTATTCAAAAATGGGAAAGAAATCTGGAGAAAACAAGGGATTGTAGATTATGCAACTTTAGCTGCAGCTATTGAATAATTGGTTAAGAAGCAAATGGCTTATATCCTCTTAAAAAATCGGTAATAGGCATTCTTTTCTTTCCTTCCAATTGTATGTCTAATACATGTAAGTATCCATTGCTGCAACTAAACTTTAAAAAAGTTTTATGGTCAGTAAAAACTTTGCCTACTTCATTTTGATGTGTTACAATTTCTTTACGGCTTTTGAAAATTTTTAAAATCTTTCCATCTAATTGCGTGATTGCACCCGGAAATTGTGCTAGACCTCTCACTAAGTTATACAATTGTTCAGCGGGTTGATTCCATTGAATGGTACAGTCTTTTGTAAAAATTTTGGGTGCATGCTTTGTTTCTACTGTAAGTATTTGCGGAACCTCTTGAATGGTTCCTTTTTGCATTTGCTGCAAAGTTTTTACCAATAAATTGGCCCCAATTATTTTCATTCGATCATGTACTTCTGTAGCTGTTTCATCATCACCAATTGGCATGGATTCTTGTAATAAAATATCACCAGTATCTATTTCGTGCTTCAATTTAAATGTAGTAACACCGGTTTGTTTTTCTCCATTTATTACGGCCCAATTAATGGGAGCAGCACCACGATATTGAGGCAATAAAGAACCATGCACATTTAATGTTCCCATCCTTGGCATATTCCATACAACCTCAGGTAACATTCTAAAGGCAACTACAATTTGTATATCAGCTTTAAGGTCTTTTAAGGAAGCTAAAAATGCTGGATCTTTTAATTTTATGGGTTGAAGAACTGGAATTCCCTTTGCGGTTGCATATTGTTTTACCGCGCTTTCAGTTAATTTAAGCCCTCTACCTGCTGGTTTATCGGGTGCTGAAACCACTGAAACTACGTTGAACCCATTGGATACCAATGCTTCTAAAGAAGCCACTGCAAAATCAGG
>JBKBWE010000393.1:0-1910 GCA_046289145.1 Sediminibacterium sp. | reverse complement strand
CCGAGTATTAAAATTAGTAGTAGATCAAAACATGATCAACAAATTTGTTGCTCCACAGGCCAATGAAAACACGCCATTAACAATTGAGGTAAATAGTTTTAGCTATAAGCGAGGGTTACCTGTAGACGATACCGAAAACGGTGGAGGATTTATGTTTGATATGCGCGGAATTTTGAATCCAGGAAGATTTGATGAGTACAAAAAATTAACAGGGAAAGACAAACCTGTACAAGATTTTTTAGAGCAGCGAACCAAAATGGATAAATATTTAAATAGTGTTTGGGATTTGATAGATATAACAGTAGAAGAATATTTAAGTAGGGGATTCGCTAATTTGATGATCAATTTTGGTTGTACGGGTGGGCAGCATAGAAGTGTATATGCAGCAGAACAAACCGCAAGACACTTAAGAAATAAATACAAACTAAAAGTTAATCTAACACATACCAATAGCGCCAACTGGGTTAAATAAAGCATCGTATGAAAGCAATGATTTTTGCAGCTGGATTAGGGAGTAGGCTAAAACCTTGGACAGACAAGCATCCTAAGGCATTAGCCCAAGTAAATGGGAAGTCTTTATTAGAGCGGAATATATTGTACTTGCAGCAATATGGAATTAAAGAGGTAGTGGTGAATGTACATCACTTTGCCAATCAAATAATTGATGCAATTGAAGCTAATGATGGATGGGGATCTACCATATACATTTCAGACGAAACGGATGAAGTATTAGAAACGGGAGGAGGTTTAAAAAAGGCAGCGCATTTTTTTAAAGGAGAAGAGCAGTTGGTAATCATGAATGCAGATATTTTAACCAATATGCAATTAGATCAAATGATACAGCAACATAAGCAAACAAATGCATTGGCTACATTGGCAGTATCACAAAGAACCACTTCAAGGTATTTTTTATTTGGAGATGATAGTAAATTAAAAGGTTGGAAGCATGAGGGAACAGGCGAAGTAAAGCCTGCAGGTCTTAATACCAATGGGTTACATAGTAGGGCGTTTAGTGGAATTCATGTTGTTCAACAATCCTTATTTGCAAAAATTAAACAGGAAGGAAAATTTTCGATGGTAGATGTTTACTTAGACTTATGTACTACAGAAAATATTTATTGCTTTGATCATACTGGGGCATTATTATTAGATGTAGGAAAGCCTGAGAGTTTAACCAAAGCAGCCAGTCTATTTATTTAATGCATAACCCTATTCATTTTGCACTCATTGGTTGTGGTAATATTGCTGCAGAACATGCAACACAAATTACACGTGTAGGCATATTGGTTGCGGTAGTAGATATTGATATTGCTAAAGCCAAAAAATTGGGAGATCAATATGGGGTTCCTTTTTTTGAAACCACCTCAGCGCTATATGCAGCTGTTCCAAAACTAGATTTAGTAGTGATAGCTACGCCCAATGGATTGCATGCGGAACAAGCCATTGAAGCTATGGAAACCGGTTATCATGTACTCGTAGAAAAGCCTATTGCACTTACAGGAACAGCCATTTATCAAATGCAAGCAGTAGCTAAGCAAACAGGGAAACAAATTTTTTCGGTCATGCAGAATCGATTTAATCCGCCTGTGAAACTGATTCATGAATTGTTGCAACAAAAGGCATTGGGCAATATTGATCATGTTCAGGTAAATTGTTTTTGGCATAGACCCACTAGTTATTATACAAATAGTTGGCATGGAACAATGGCATTAGACGGCGGTATTTTGTTCACCCAATTCAGCCATTTTATAGACCTGCTTTGTTGGTTATTTGGAAAAGTGAAAAGGGCACAAGCACAATTCAACAATACAAATCATCAGGGTTTAATTGAATTTGAAGACGAAGGAAATATTCAATTGATATTTGAATCTGGAATTAAAGCAAACATGGATTATTCGGTAAATGAACCT
>JBKBWE010000392.1:0-1925 GCA_046289145.1 Sediminibacterium sp. | reverse complement strand
GACATTTGTCTTTACTATCCAGGATACCGTCGCCATCTGTATCTTTTTCAACAGGGGCAGGTGCAGGAGGCGGTGGAGTTACTACTACAGGCTCTTTTTTATCTTTAAGAGGAGAAGACAGGCCAATAGAGTAAGTCAGATGGTTAACTGCAAGATTTGAAATTGCAGAACGGTGAACGAACTGGGTATGCAGAAAAGTTTCCTGTCCGAGGTTAAACTGAAGCCCCATACCAGCTGGTGCATACGCAGCAAAATATGTGCTTGTGTACATTGAAGCACCTAAACCAAAAGTAAGGTAAGGAACTACTTTGTATTTGTCTGTAAGCAACTTGATATTTGCAGCAGCATCAAGCTCTAATAAAAACTTCGCTGTAGTAGGCTGTGCTACACCACTTTTTTTATAAAAAGGATATTTCACATAAGAACCTGAAAGTGTTGCCTGGAAGTCAACATACTCAGTTAAGCCATTAAAATACTGTACACTTAGTCCTGGATCCAACTGGCTGAATGGCGTCCAATTTTTATTAGAAATAACAGATGATATAGAACTCCTGCTGATAGCTTCAGAGGTGTACATATCTTTAAGAATGAAATTGATACCAAGGGAGGGTCTTTTTTTATAGCTTGCTGGCGCATTTTGAGCGGTAGCAGAAAAAAACAAACCACTGGCTAATAAAGAAAAAAGCAGTTTCTTCATAAACAGGTTTTTATTAATTCCCACAAAAATACAGGGTGAATCTGATTTTCTGAAAATTAAGATAACTTTAAGTTATTCCGAACTTATACCCACTTGTTTTCTTGTATATGGAGTTAGTGGCTGTACAGCTACCCGGGTAATCCCGTTTTTTACAAAATTAAGCTCTGTAGCAGCGCTTTTACTGAGATCAACAACCCTTCCCTTTTTCTTCATACGGGCATGCATTCGGTCATTAATCAGCACTATTACGCTTTTATTATTTTTCAGATTGGTTACCTTAACCAGGGTATTAAGTTTAAAATGATTACTGGCAGCGGTAAGTTTAGCATGTCGAAAAACATCGCCCGTTGCTGTTTTCCTGCCCTCAAACTTTTTACTGTAATAACTGGCTATCCCTTTAACCTGCTTGCCACTGTATGTAAACGTATCAATTGTACCAAGTGTATCACTAACAATGATCAAACTATCATTGAAGAAACGGCTACTATCTGAAGGTAAAGTATCTAAAGCAGGTATGGTATCCCTGGTCTGGTGCACACCCACTGGTTCCAGCCTTGCCCCGGAGGGAAGGAGAAAAATGAGTAAGACGATCAGGTACACAATAGTTTTCATATTATTCCTTTATCGCTGCCCCGAAGGGTTAATAAACCCATCCACCTATATAGTAAACGAGTAAATATTCAGCTTATTTTGTGTGACCCATTAGACCAAACACCATGCCAAAAAAAAGGTTTTACTTCAATAATTAGTTGAAGTAAAACCTTTAAATAATTAATAATCAAATGATTATTATCCTATCTATGCTTTTCTAGTTTCTCTGCGCTTGTGATGTCAGCGCCTGATCTAAGCTGCAATTGCACCCCTAAAATCCATTCCGGACAGCCTCTTTCCAGCAAATGCCTATTTATTTTATCAATAACCCTCATAACTGACTCATAATCAGACTCAATAGAAGTATTAAATGCTCCTATCTCGTAAACTACTCCACTCGATTTAATGATGTCAATTACTTCATCAACCCATTCATAAGGATGCAGGCTACCCGATTGAACAGGCAACATTTGAATCGACGCACTGACAATATTCGCATTACTCATGACAAAACAGGGTTTACTGCCACCACCGCATCAAGATTTAATGGACCATGAATATGCGGAAACACTTCATTAATTGAACCCGCCAGCTCAAAAATCAATGGCATTTCTACTTTATCACGCTGAATCGTTAA
>JBKBWE010000099.1:0-9046 GCA_046289145.1 Sediminibacterium sp. | reverse complement strand
CTTCATTTTCCTTACCATGCTTTTGACCCCATTATAGATTTGTTAAGAGAAGCAGCGATGGATCCGGAAGTACTATCCATTAAAATTACCGCTTACCGTTTGGCATCAAACTCAAAAGTCATCAATGCATTAATAAATGCTGCACGAAATGGGAAACAAGTGGTGGTCATGTTAGAACTTAAAGCCCGATTTGATGAAGAAGCCAATTTAGAATGGAAGAAAATATTGGAAGAAGAAGGGGTTAAAGTTTTATTAGGGGTACCAAAAATGAAAATTCATGCAAAGCTTTGTGTAATTAATAAAAAAAGAGGAACAAGATCTACCCACTATGGATTTGTAAGTACTGGAAACTTGAATGAAAAAACCGCCAAAGTATATGGTGACCACTGCTTGCTTACATCTAATAGAAATATCATGAATGATATCAATAAGATGTTTAGATATTTAGAAAACTGGAAAGCTGGACCATTGCTTTTGAAGTCTTGTAAAACCTTAATGGTTTGCCCAACCAATATGCGCAATGAATTATATGCGTTAATTGATAATGAAATTAAAAACGCCAAAGCAGGTAAAGCAGCTGGAATTATTTTAAAAGTAAATTCGTTGAGTGATGCAAGCTTGATAGATAAATTATATGCTGCAGGCGCTGCAGGGGTAAAAATTGAAATGATTGTTAGGGGTATATTTTGTGCGGAGATAGATCGAAAGAAATTTAAACAGCCGGTTAAAGCCATCAGCATTGTAGACGAATATTTAGAACATTCCAGGGTAATGATTTTTCATAATCTTGGAAAAGAAAAAGTGTATATATCTAGTGCAGACTGGATGGTAAGAAACTTGAATCATCGCGTAGAAGCGGCAGTTCCTATTACAGACCCTATCATCAAACAGGAATTAATTGATATTATCCACATTCAGTTAAGAGACAATGTAAAGGCCAGAATTCTGAACAGTGAATTAGCCAACAACTATGTACCTTCCGTAGGAAAAAAGAAAATTAGGTCACAAATTGAGACCTATCATTACTTGTTCAGAAAAAACAATACCACCAGTGAGGCTAGCAGCAATTGATATAGGAAGTAACGCAGCAAGATTATTGATTGTTGAAGTAAGCAATGATAAAAACGGTAAACCGCAATTCAATAAACTGAATTTGGTAAGGGTTCCATTACGGTTAGGCTTTGATGTATTTGCCAATGGAGAAATCTCTAAGGAAAAAAGAGGCATGATTCTTCAAACCATGAAAGCCTATAGTCATTTACTAAATGCATACAATGTAAAAGAAGTAATTGCCTGCGCTACGAGTGCCATGAGGGACGCTTCTAATTCTGCAGATATTATCAGAAAAGTAAAATTAGAAACCGGGCTGGCCATTGAAATAATCAGTGGAGATTTAGAAGCATCGATTATTTATGAAAACCATATAGCAGAAAATATGGATGTAGCCAATAGCTATATGTATATTGATGTAGGTGGTGGTAGTACCGAACTTACTTTTTTTACAGATGGCAAATTAACTTTTAAACGTTCATTTAATATTGGAACCATCCGACTTTTGAAAGATATGGTAAACGATTATAAATGGAATGAAATGAAGGACTATATTAAATCGGCCACCAAAGGTTACAAGAAAATTATTGCCATTGGAACTGGAGGGAATATCAATAAAGTTTTTTCATTGAGCAAGAAAAAAGATGGGAAACCACTGAGTCTAGATTTACTCAAAGATTATTATAAAGAGATCTCCAACTTCTCTTTAGAGGATCGTATCAATATTTATAAGCTAAGAAACGACCGTGCAGACGTTATTGTTCCTGCTTTACAAATTTATATTAATGTGATGCGTTGGGCCGATGCAGATGAGATTTATGTTCCTAAAATTGGGCTTGCAGACGGTTTGGTTCAACATTTATACGCCGAAATTCACCGATGATAAGCCTATTTTCGGCCCATTTTTGATTAAATAAAGCACATACACCCTACATTTGGATATGCCCTTAGGTGCCAAACAATATGATTAATACCATTTCAGACAAAAACAGGACCATACAATATGTAGCACATTTGGCTGCCTGGCTTTGCTTTTTCTTTCTCCCATACCTAGTATTTTTTCCTAGACTAAGAGATTTTAGTATGAGCAATCATATGCTCACCGTAATTGTACTGAATAATATTATGCTCATGGTGTTCTATTATTTAAATACCATGGTATTAATACCCAAACTATTGATCAAAGAAAAATGGTTTTTATATGTTCTCAGCTTAGTAGGTTGTTTACTTTTCTTTCTTTATGTGCCACGTACATTGGCCATGATGATTTACCCTCCTGAAATTCCATTAAATGTAACTGAGAACACCAGAGGTATTAATAAGAGCATTAGAATTGGAAGAATCAGAAGAAGACCTTACGCTGATTTTTTTAACACCGTTTTATTTTTACTTGTTATCACATTCGGTGCATGCATAGAAGTAGTAAGACGTTGGCTACAAACAGAACAAAATAGAAAAGAAACAGAACATGAAAGAATTAACACCGAGCTCTCTTTCTTAAAATCGCAAGTAAACCCACATTTTTTCTTTAATACACTTAATAATATTTATTCATTAGCAATTGTAAAAAGTGATAAAACCGCCCATGCCGTTTTAAAGCTTTCTGCTATTATGCGGTATATACTTACTGAAACAGAAAGAAACTTGGTGCCCCTAGAAAATGAAGTTGCTTTTATACATAACTATATAGAATTACAACAAGTAAGATTAACAGATAAGGTTCAAGTAAATTTTAACATCGAAGGCAATACTGCTCCACTATTGGTTGCCCCGCTTATTTTTATTCCATTTGTAGAGAATGCTTTTAAATATGGCGTGAGTACCAAAGAACAAAGCAGCATTGAAATCAACCTGAAGGTAACCGAGCATACTATCTATTTTTTTGCTAAAAATTATATTGTTCATTCAGAAAACAATATGATGGAAAACACAGGTATTGGCATTAACAATGTAAAAAGGAGATTAGAATTACTGTATCCAGAAAAGCACCAATTAAGCCACCTAACTGAAAATGGCTATTATATTGTTAACCTTGAAATTAATACCCTTTCATGATTAAATGTATAGCCATAGATGATGAGCCATTAGCGTTAGAAGTTGTAAAAGAATATTGCAGTAAAATATCATTTTTATCATTAGATAAAACTTTTACAGACACCGATGAGGCAAGATTGTATTTACAGCAGAATAAAGTAGATATTTTATTTTTAGATATTCAAATGCCCGATATCAATGGGCTTCAGTTTTATAAAAGTTTAACTGTCAAGCCAATTGTTATTTTCACTACTGCATACAAGGATTTTGCAGTAGAAGGATTTTCAGTAGATGCAGTGGATTACTTATTGAAACCGTTTGAGTACGACCGATTTTTAAAAGCATGCTATAAGGCAAAAGAATACTTAGAATTTTTAAGTTCTCAGGAACTTCAACTCAATTCAATTTTCGTAAAAGTGAATTACGAAATAATGAAAATCAATTTAAAAGATATTGAGTTAATTGAAGCATTAGACGACTATATTAAAATTTACATAAAGCCCTCCCCTGTTTTAACTTTAATGACGTTAAAAAGCATCAGCGACAAACTACCATCCAGGGATTTTTTAAGGGTACATCGATCATTTATTGTTCCTATTCATAAAATAGAAAAATTCAGTAAATCTAAAATTTGGATTTCTGGGAAGGAAGTGCCCATTGGTAGTAGTTACAATAATGTATATGAGCAACTTTTATCGGTTTCAAAACTTGGCTAATACACTTCAATTACAATTTAGGATGTAACTTCGCAGCAAAATAACATATCATGGAATTTTTGCAGCAGTTGGGTTTGCAACAACATAACCAAGGCGTTTCTTCAGGTACCATTTGGATTAATGCAACTGGAATGAATATTGAATCATTTTCACCGGTTGATGGTAAGAAAATTGGTTCTGTAACGTCTGTTGATAAAACCAGTTATGAGTCGTTAATTCAAACGAGTTTAGCTGCTGCTAAATTATGGAGAAACTGGCCTGCTCCTAAAAGAGGAGAAATAGTACGTCAAATTGGAGATGCTTTAAGAGCAAATAAAGAGCCCCTAGGTAAATTGGTGAGCTACGAAATGGGCAAAAGTTTGCAAGAAGGATATGGCGAAGTTCAGGAAATGATAGATATCTGTGATTTTGCGGTTGGTCTCTCACGTCAATTGTATGGTTTAACCATGCATAGTGAACGTCCACAACATAGAATGTATGAACAATGGCACCCATTGGGTATTGTGGGTATTATATCCGCTTTTAATTTTCCTGTTGCTGTATTTAGTTGGAATGCAGCTTTAGCTTGGATTTGCGGAAATACAACTATTTGGAAGCCAAGTGAAAAAGCACCTCTTTGTGGCGTTGCAGTTCAACATATTATTGCAAAAGTTTTTGCAGCAAACAATGTTCCCGAAGGCGTAAACTGCTTAATCCAAGGTGGACGTGAAGTGGGTGAATGGTTAAGTAATGATACCAGAATTCCATTGATTTCTGCAACAGGTTCTACCAGAATGGGCAAAGCATTAAGTGCAGCTGTAGCTGCAAGATTAGGTAAAAGTATTTTAGAATTAGGTGGTAACAATGCCATCATTATTTCTAAAGATGCCGATTTAGATATGTCTTTAATTGGATGTGTATTTGGAGCGGTGGGTACTGCAGGACAACGTTGTACCAGTACCAGAAGATTAATTATACATGAGTCTGTTTATGACGCATTTACAGCCAAACTAGTAAAAGCATATGATCAATTAAAAATTGGAGATCCGTTAGATGCCAATAATCATGTAGGCCCATTGATTGATCAAGATGCAGTTAACATGTATTTACATGCTATAGAACAATGTAAAGCACAAGGTGGTCAATTTATAGTGGAAGGTGGAGTAGTTAATGGAGTTGGTTACGAAAGCGGTTGTTATGTAAAACCATGTATTGCAGCAGTTACCAATGAATTGTCTATAGTTCAACACGAGACTTTTGCCCCTATTTTATATGTAATGAAATACAGCCACTTAGAGGAAGCAATTGCGATGCAAAACAATGTACCACAAGGATTGTCATCAGCTATCATGACTTTGAATATGAGAGAAGCAGAATTGTTCCTCTCAGCCAACGGAAGTGACTGTGGTATTGCTAATGTGAATATTGGTACCAGTGGTGCAGAAATTGGAGGCGCTTTTGGTGGTGAAAAAGAAACCGGTGGTGGTAGAGAAAGTGGAAGCGATGCATGGAAAGCATATATGCGCAGACAAACCAATACCATTAACTATGGAAATACATTACCATTAGCACAAGGTATTCAATTCGACTTTTAAGGGACTAAAATCGATTTATTCTAAGTTGATTTCTAAAGTGGATTTCCTGCAAAATTAAAATTGAGTGTAAACTGATGAAATACTTTCTGCTGGTAAAAGCCTGTTGCATAACGAATATGTAGTTTTTTATGCATGAAGCCAGCTCCAGCAGTAAGTCCATTCAATCCGCTTGTTGTATTGAATATATTCAGATCTTGTCTTCTTAAAAAATTATACCCCAAGCTAATTTCAACTTTCTCATTCAAATAAATTTGAGTAGCAAAAACTAGGTGGGCAAAGGTTTTCTGCAAAAATCCTGCAGTCCTTAAATCTCCCTCCGATGCATTAAATGCTGTATCGTTATACAATATATTTAATCGATGCAAATTATGGGCCGTTAAAGAAAATTGAAGAGGGGCATTGGCCAATTTTTTACTTACACCTGCTTGCAAATCAAAAGGCAATTCTTCTTTGGCTGCACCACCGTAGGTACTTAATTGGGTACCCATATTTTTAATCGCAACCGATGCTTGAATTTGATTGACAGTGTCTGAATAAGTAAGCCCAATATCCATTGCAATACCAGAAGAACGATATAACCCATAATTACTCTGAATAAACTTGGCTGCTGCTCCTACATGAAAATAGTTATTGTACTGCTTACTCACCAAAAACTGAAGGGCAAAATCATTGGGCTTGAAAGTACCTAAGATAGATCCAGCTGCATCCGTTTGAGTAATATTACCATAGTGCAAATATTGTAATCCAACTCCCCAATTAATTTGATGTCGCTCTTGAAAAAAAGAAGCAACTGCACTATAATTACTGATGCCCGCTAAAAATCCATTAAAGGATGTGGCTATTTGTTGGTGCATTTTTTTTCGCAACAAAGCAGGGTTGCCTAAACTTAATGAAACATCATTGCTTTGATTACTAATATTGATGCCTCCTAGTGCAGCCACTTGTGCGGAAGCAGGTTGAGATAGAAAATTATAAACTGCATTGCCACCGAGTGTTTGTGCAAAAGACTCAGTGGCAAAGAAAAAAAATATGCTTATTACAAAAATTTTAATAGTCATCCCATATTAAAACTACAACTATACAAGCGCATAATCAACAACCTGCTGCATGGTTTTTACATAATGAAAATGTAACCCCTTAATAAAACTGCTGTCTATTTCAGCCACATCTTTTTGATTGAGGTGACAAAGTACAATTTCTTTTAAACCCGCTCTTTTTGCAGCCAATACTTTTTCTTTAATTCCCCCAACAGGTAATACTTGACCTCGTAAAGTAATTTCACCAGTCATTGCTAAGAATGGTTTTACTTTTCTTCCAGTAAAAGCAGAAGTAATGGAGGTTAACATGGTAATACCTGCACTTGGACCATCTTTAGGTACTGCTCCTTCAGGAACATGAATATGTATATTCTTATTCTTAAACAATTCAGGATCGATACCTAGTTTTTTATAATTGGCTTGAATATAACTCAAAGCTGTTGTTGCACTTTCCTTCATTACATTACCCAAATTACCAGTCAATTTCAATTCACCTTTTCCATCGCTTAAAATGGTTTCTATGAATAAAATATCTCCTCCAACATAAGTCCAAGCTAATCCTACTACCACTCCAGCCATATTGGCTGTTTTATAAATCTCATTGCTGTATCGTTGTTGACCCAGGATCTTTTCTACATCAGCTGCTGTTAAATTCAATTTCACTTTTGCTTTTAATGCCATTTCTTTTGCTTGAAAACGCATGATAGATGCAAGCTGACGATCTAATTCTCTTACCCCACTCTCTCTAGTATATTGCTCAATAACTTTCTCTAAAACTTTATCGTTTATTTTAAAGTTTACTTTGGCCAACCCATGCGCTTCTTTTTGCTTAGGCACCAAATGACGTTTGGCAATTTCTACTTTTTCTTCAATTGCGTATCCACTTAAATCGATGATTTCTAAGCGATCTCTTAAAGCAGGTTGAATATTTTGTAGATTATTGGCAGTAGCTATAAAAAGCACTTTACTTAAATCGTATTCTAATTCTAAGTAATTATCATAAAAAGTATGGTTCTGTTCAGGGTCTAATACTTCTAATAAGGCAGATGAAGGATCACCTCTATGGTCTGAACCAATCTTATCTATCTCATCTAAAATCATCACTGGATTAGAGGTTTTACACTTTCGAATATTTTGTAAAATTCTACCAGGCATTGCACCAATATAGGTTTTACGATGTCCCCTGATTTCACTCTCATCATGTAAACCACCCAAACTTAATCGAACATATTTTCTCCCAATTGCATGAGCAATAGATTTTCCCAAAGAAGTTTTACCAATACCGGGAGGGCCTAAAAAACAAAGAATGGGGCTTTTCATATCACCCTTTAATTTTAAAACTGCCAAGTATTCTAAAATCCTGCTCTTAATTTTAGTCATGCCATAATGGTCAATATCTAAAACTTTTTTAGCATTCTTTAAATCGTAATTGTCATTGGTATACTCATCCCAAGGAAGATCTAACATTAAGTCTAAGTGATTATACACTACTGAATAATCAGGCGTAGACGCATGCATTCTTTCTAACTTTTGAATGCCCGTTTTAAATGCATTCTTTGCTGCTTCTGGCCATTTTTTCGTCTCGGCTTTCTTCTTCATCTCAGCAATCTCTCTTTCATTGGTATCGCCACCCAATTCTTCTTTAATACTTTTTAATTGCTGCTGAAGAAAATAATCGCGTTGTTGTTTATCTAATTCAGTCCTGGTTTTATTGGTTACTTTATCTTTTAATTCTGCAAATTGTAATTCGCGTTGAAGAATATGAACCAATTTAATGGCCCTCTCATTTACGTCATTGATTTCTAAAAGTTGTTGCTTCTCTAGTAAATCACTGTTTAAATTACTGCTTACAAAATTGATTAAAAAAGCAGGGTTCTCTATGTTCTTTAGAATAATAGAAGCTTCAGTAGGCAAATTGGGAGAGAGTTGAATAATTTGCGCGGCCAAGTCCTTAATGGTACTCACATAAGCCTTGAAGTCTTCCGTATCTGGAGCATCCGCTTCTGTAAATAATTGAATGCTGGCTTTGAAATAAGGATCATCACTCAACATTTCCATCCACTCAAAGCGTTTTTTACCTTGAATGATAATGGTAGTTCCACCATCAGGCATTTTTATAAGCTTTACAATTTTGGCTACCGTGCCGATTTTGCAAAGATCTTTGGGTTCAGGTTCTTCTATATTGGCATCTTTTTGCGCTATTACACCAATGAGCTTGTCGGTTTTATACACATCACTCACCGCTTTGATGCTCTTATCTCTGCCAACTGTAATAGGCAAAACTACTCCTGGAAACAATACTGTATTTCTTAAAGGAAGAATGGGCAATTCATTAGGAATAACCAAATTATTGTCAAACTCCCCGTCTTGTTCATTGATGGGAATAATTGGCATAAAATCGGTCTCATCTTCAGACTTAAAAATTAATTTACGCTTATCCATATTCTACTAGGGTCAAATTGTCACAAAAATGAAAAGGAAAAATTTCCATTAATAAAAGGAGTATTAAAACAATATTAATGCCATCTGTTCAACAACCCACTATTTGGTACAAACTGGCACAAAAAATTCCTCCCGATTATTATCGGGAGGACCTTCTTGCAAGAAGTAAGATTAGTAACGATTACTTGTATTA
>JBKBWE010000098.1:0-9073 GCA_046289145.1 Sediminibacterium sp. | reverse complement strand
AACTACTCCATATTGTTGAACTCTGGCATTTTGTTGGTCTAATACAAACAAATTACCGGACGCATCAAAAGCAATACCTGTTGGGTAATTAAATTGATTATTGTCTGAACCACTACTACCATTGTCGCTCCCAGCAATGGTAACCATACCAATATCGTTGTTAAATAATTTTTGAACTCTATTGTTTCCCGCTTCTACAACATATACATCCCCAAAAGCATCCACCAAAACATCAACAGGCTGAAATAAATATCCATAGCCAGTTCCCTTACCTAACTGCCCCATCACTGTTTTTCCTACAGAACTTCCCAAGCGGAATCTTTGTACTCTATTATTTGCTGAGTCAGCTACATATATGTTCATGTTGCGATCTACTGCAACACCTTGTGGGCTATTTAAACGCAGCGAATCTGATCCAACGCCCAAGCCACCTGCAACAGTTAAGCCTGATGCACCACCTTGTGCCCATCTTTGAATGCGATGATTTCCAGCATCCGCTATATATACAAAACCTTGTGCATCAACATAAACATCTCTTGGGTCACTTAATTGATTGGCACCGGCACCTTTACCATTTCCTCCTGCAACTAAAAAACCATTGCTTGATCCTGGTGCAAACCGAAGTACTCTATTATTGTATTGATCGGTAACAAATAAATTTCCAAAGCCATCAATAAATAATCCAGCCGGCTTGTTCAATTGGTTGGGCATATTGCCACCGCCATTTCCTCCTGCAACTGTTACCCCATCCGGAGTATTTTTATTATAAGCGACTACTCTATTATTGATAGTATCGGAAACATAAATATTGCCACTGTTATCAATTGCAATACCATGGGTTCCTGAAACCTTAAGTTTACCCGCAACATTACCACTAACTGCAGGAGTGGCAACAGTACTTAAAGAAGCTTTTGTTTTTTGAATTACGGAGTCATTTAATATCCACTCTATTTGATAAGGACTTCTACTAAATGTACCTGTGATGGTTCCTTCTCCCGCACATTTAGGACCAGAGATACTTACAAATACGCATTGCGCAGTTATTAGCTGTGTTGCAAAAATCAGCAACATGGCCAAAAACCCTTTTACACAATATATACTTGTCTTAGACATCAACATCATTTCTGGTTATGACAAAATATTTGTTCCAATGCTGTATAACAGTCATTGATAGGGTGCGGTTAAAAATACCATAAACCTCGTAAGCCGGATTCTGTTTCAACTCCATCATTTATCTTGCCACAACATTACTGTTATGATCTTGCTGCCTACCCTGGATTGCGTTCCAAAAAATGGAAACGAGAGCGAGCAACTCTCTAACAATCCTTTACATGGCATTACAGTACCCAAGGTTTACCCAAAACAAATGTTACCATTTGTCTTCGTGAGCTCTTACCTCACATTTTCACCTTTTCCATGTTTTACCATGGTAGTTATTTTCTGTGGCACTCTCTCTTTCTCAATAAATTGAGAAGCCGGCGCTTAACCGGTGGGTTGCTCTATACTGTCCGGACTTTCCTCCCCGACAAGTCGGAGCGATGGTTCGGGTTTATAGTACTTACGAAGATACGTATTGAGCGTTCAATGCGGTCTATAGCATTGTTGAATACGCAAATTGCCATAGAAAATACCCATTACTTGGTATAAATTTTGCATAAAACAATGCCGAAAAACTAATATTGGAAGAATACTTGTGTAGCCCCATATCCAAAACGAGCATCGTATTGGTTATAAAAATATTTTACTTCTCTTCTGGTTTTAAGCATCTCGTGCACTTCCTCACGCAGTTTACCAGTGCCAACACCATGAATTACTACCAGTTCTAATTGCTTATGTGCAACAGCTAAATCAATCCATTTTTCCAATTCTGCCAATTGAAGTGTCAACATTTCAAAGTTGCTCATTTGATTATGCGAATTGGTCAATTTTTCAATATGTAAATCAATAACAGATCTTGCAGGAGGTAAAAATTCTTTTACTCGCCCAGCATCATATACTTTATACCCTTTGGCCCTTAAACTATCTAATGGCAAAGACGCTACTGTTTTATCTGGGTATTCATTGAAAAGTGAATAAGAAAAAGTGGGTTCATTGTTTTCTTTCAATAATTCAATTTTTTGAAAGACTTGCTTAGGTTTCAGTTTTAATTGAACTTCAAAATGTTCAGCTTTTCCCTTTTGCGGAATTTGCAAACTAAAATCTATTGAAAAAGAAGGAGTATCATTAACTGCTTCAAATTTTATATCGTGCAAGTAAAAATCATGAAACGGCTGAATCTCATTTTTCAACGAAAAAAATTCTTCCCCATTAAAATATTGATGATAAATAAATTGATATCCTTGATTGGTTTTGTTTACCAAATGTATTTTCAGTAATTCTACTACTTCATCATTAAAATCATCTAAAGCAAATTTGGGAATAAAAGACAACCACACTCCCTCAGATACTTTAATCTGATTAGGCTGTGGCTTTTCTTTTGGAACCTGATCTACATATATTTTAGGTTCAATTTTTTTAGAAGGAATATTTTTTTTCTCTGTAAATCTTTTGAAGTAAGGGAAATCAATTTGATCCATGTAAGCAGGGAACTTCACTCCTCTTACTTCAATCATCACCATTTTGTCGTTGATAATTTCGATAACCTTTCCCTCTTCATTGCTGTGCAATACTAAAATATCATCGCCTATTTGGTATTTCATGATTGAGCCAATTTGCTTTTGTTTTTGCCGTAAAAGAAATAAATGATTAGTCCTAATGCCATCCATCCAAAAAACCAAAGCCAACTAATAGCAGGAATTTCAATCATCAAGTACAAACAACAAAGTGCTCCTGCAACTGGAATAAATGAATATGACCTCAAGAAACTATAGAATGCAGTAACTAATGCAATCACCATGAATATCAAAAATAATATTTCTTGAGATCCCTCATTACCTATATTAACAAAAGCATCATTAATTCTACTTCTAAATAAAAATGTAATCAATAATACAATGGCAGGTATTATATACTTCCCATTAATATAGGGCAGTTTAAACCCTTTCCTTCCTGCACCTTCCGCCATTTTTGGTAATACCAATACCCCAAAACAAACTAGTACAAATGCAAATAAAGTACCAATACTAGTTAAGTCGGTCATGAACCCACTACTAATAAATAAAGAGGGAATGCCTACTAATAACCCAGTCACAATAGTAGAAAAAGAGGGGGTCTGGTATTTGGGATGCACTTGGGCAAATTTCTTTGGCAATAATCCATCCCTGCTCATGCTCATCCAAATACGAGGCTGTCCCATTTGAAAAACCAATAATACACTTGTGGTTGCCACAACCGCACTCACAGAAATCAAATACCCGATTTTATTCATATTGAGTTTATCAAACACATAAGCCAATGGATCATCTACTTTCAATTCACTATAATGAACCATGCCTGTTAGTACCAATGCTACGAGAATATATAATACGGTACATATTAATAAAGAGTACATCATTCCCTTTGGCAAATCTCTTTGCGGGTCCTTACATTCTTCAGCAGTTGTTGAAATAGCGTCAAACCCAATGTAGGCATAGAATACTGCTGAAACTCCAGCCAAAACACCACCAAATCCATTGGGTAAAAATGGGGTCCAGTTATTCGTATCTACATAAAAAAATCCAATGATAATAATCCCAACAATTACGGCCAATTTAAAAATCACCATGATATTGGTACTGCGTTTACTTTCTTTAATGCCAATATAAGCCAACCAAGTAATTAACATCACAATAAAGAATGCAGGAACGTTCAAAATAACTTTCCAGGTACCAATCATTGGTGCATTCATGATAGCATCATAACCTAATTTAGCATGCTTAGTCATGGTTTCAGGTGCTTCCCCTGCTGCCAATGCTTTCACCGCTTCTTCATAACCTAATTGTGCATTGCTTGCATTAGTAGATAACCAGCCTGGCAAATGAATATGAAACCCTTCTAATAAATTATTGAAATAACCGCTCCAACTTATAGCCACTACAATGTTCCCAATTGCATATTCTAGAATCAGGGCCCATCCAATAATCCAAGCAACCACTTCTCCAAATGAAACATAAGCATATGTATATGCACTACCAGATATTGGTATCCTACTGGCGAACTCTGCATAACAAAGGGCACTGAAACCACAAGTAATTGCAGTTATAACAAATAAGATGGCAATACCAGGGCCACCATTATAGGCTGCAGATCCAATGGTAGAAAAAATTCCAGCACCAATAACAGCTGCAATACCCATGAATGTTAGGTCTTTTACACCCAAGACTTTTTTAAGCCCCCCCGAATGTGAATCACTAATACCAGCAGCTGCATCAGCAGTAATTTTATCCAATGATTTCTTTCTAAATAAAGAAGAAGACATGTATGATTATTTTGGTAGGAAGATAAGCAAATTAAACATCTCGTTGAATCAAGAAGTTGGCCAATTCTTTCAATGGCAATTTTCTAGATGATACCACTGCAATATCATCAAGGTGTATAAGTGCAGTATTTAAGTAATGTTCTTTAAGCGTATTGGCCCATGCATCTACCCCGCAAGCTTTATAAATAGACAGAACTTTTTGTACTTTTTGAGTTGATTGATCCTTCATTAATTGCATTAATTGCAGCTTTTGTTCTTCAGGGGCTACCTCAAGAGTATGCAATAACAGAAAAGTCTTTTTGTTCTGGCGAATGTCTCCCCCTACTTCTTTACCAAATTTTTCTGGGTCACCAAATGCATCTAAGTAATCGTCTTGAATTTGAAAAGCAATACCTAAATTTTTACCAAACTCATATAAATGCCTGCAATTACCTTCGCTTGCTCCCCCAATAATGGCACCCATTTCTAAACTAGCAGCTAATAATACGGAAGTTTTCAACGTAATCATATGAATGTACTGATCTAAAGTAATATGGTCTTTTTGCTCAAAATCCATGTCTAGTTGCTGACCTTCACATACTTCTTTAGCGGTAGTATTAAATATCCGTAAGATTTTTTGTAAATAAGGACCATTCATCTTATTAATGTATTCATAAGACTTAATCATCATTACGTCCCCTGCAAGAATTGCTGTGCTGCTATTATACTTTGTATGTATTGTTTCCATACCACGCCTAAGGGCAGCCGCATCCATGATATCGTCGTGAATTAATGTGAAATTGTGAAACAACTCAATAGCAGTAGCTAAATGAAAAGCATCTTTATCAATTTCATTAAATAATTCATTTCCCATTAAACATAAAATGGGTCTGATTCTTTTGCCACCAATGGTTAAAAAATAATTACAAGGATCATACAAAGATGCTGGCTCATTGTCAAAATGTGCCGTGGCAAATCGCTCGCTAAACTGTACAACTAAATCTTTAAATGAATACATGCTACAAACCTAATTATAAAAAGATGGAACTATTCAGGAGCTTAACAATTTTTTTGCTACTTAGGTTGATGATTGGCATGGTTTTATAAGGATAAATAAAAACAAAGAATATGAGAAGAACATTTGTTCTATTAGCCGCCCTTTTTATTGGCGGAAAAATGTATGCACAAAATAATGGAACCAGTTATCAAACAGCTTTAGGAGTAAAAATGTATCCAGGCGCCGTTTCGGTGAAACATTTTATGGCAAAAGGCAAAGCCATTGAAGGGTTGGGATATATTTCTTCAGATGGATTTAGGCTAACTGGATTGTATGAGTTGCACTTTCCCATTGCAGGAGCCGAAGGTTTACAGTGGTATGTAGGTGGAGGTGGCCATATTGGGGTTTGGAGTGATAGTTGGAAAAACAGGTATCCAACTAGGGCCGATGGATTAGCTATAGGAGTAGACGGGGTACTAGGGTTGGATTATAAAATTAAAGGAGCACCGCTCAACCTTAGTTTTGATTGGCAGCCCTCCTTTAATATTATTGGATACAACTATTTTGAAGGTGGTTGGGGTGGATTAGCTATTCGCTATACTTTCTAAAAAAACAATTGAGATAAAACATTGGCCGGATCATTGGTTGCAGGTTTTAATCCGAGGAATTTATTCATTTGATTCTTGACCAATATACCGGCCAATTTTGATTTTAATCCTTGAAAAATGCCCATTTGACGCTGTGTATACTCTGCAGGATTTGTTTTTTGCTTAGTTACAAATTGTGCTTTTTGTGTTAAGTATTCAGTAATTGCAGCTGTTACTTTAGGCTTTTGGGCAGCAGTTAACACCAATGCAGGGGAAATCTTACCCATAATTCCACTAGTTAATGCATTCACATCAAAACCAGCAGTGGCAGCAGCAGCTGATTTTGCTTTATCCAAAACATTACCTAATTGCGCCTTGGTTTCAATTGAAACAATAGCCAAAATGGCCAATAGAATGATCCCTTTTTTCATTTTGATTATTTTTGAATGGAAAATAAAGTGTCTACAAAAACTTCTTTATTGAAAATTAATAAATCTTCTACTTTTTCGCCTACACCAATATATTTTACAGGAATATTAAATTGATCTGCAATGGCCAAAACAACTCCACCCTTTGCAGTACCATCTAATTTAGTAATTGCTAAAGCAGTTACATTGGTTGTAGCAGTGAAATGACGGGCCTGCTCTACTGCATTTTGTCCAGTAGACCCATCTAATACCAATAATACTTCATGAGGCCCTTCAGGAACTACTTTTTGAATAACTCGCTTAATTTTATTTAATTCATCCATTAAATGCGCTTTATTGTGCAAACGACCAGCCGTATCAATAATGACAATATCTGCATTTTTGGCAACAGCGCTAGCCACGGTATCATAAGCAACTGCACTTGGATCTGAGCCCATAGCTTGCTTAACAATAGGCACCCCCACTCTTTCACTCCAAATTGTTAATTGATCTACAGCTGCAGCTCTAAAAGTATCAGCAGCACCTAAAATGACTGAATTGCCAGCTGCTTTAAATTGAGAAGCCAACTTACCAATGGTGGTAGTTTTACCCACACCATTTACCCCAACCACTAAAATAATAAAGGGTTTCTTGTTAGCAGGAATCGAGAATCCTTGTAATGAATCTGCTGGGGCATCAACTAAAACCGATGCAATTTCTTCTTGAAGTATCTTGTTTAACTCGCTAGTATTGAGGTACTTATCATTTTTAGCCCTCAATTCAATTTGCTTGATAATTTTCAAAGTGGTTTCAACACCAACGTCTGCGCCAATTAATGCTTCCTCTAAATTATCCAGCACTTCATCGTCAATAGTGGTTTTGCCGGCAATTGCTTTGGTGAGTTTAGACAAGAAACCTTCCTTGGTTTTTTGCAATCCCTGATCAAGGCTCTCTTTCTCTTTTTTACCAAATAATTTATCGAAAAAACCCATTGTACAAGTATTTATGGTTTAATACAAAAAAGCCTCCGACTATGATGAAGGAAGCTTTAAGATTATTGACAACAAAAGACTATTTCGCTGAGATGAACTCGTTTACTTTGTCTTTGTGTATGATTTGCTCTTTGAAAGTGTATGCACCAGACTTCGGGCTACGAACGGCCTTAATTACTTTAGTCCAGTTCTTTGCTTCAGCTGCTGCTTTTAAGTCTTTTACTTTCGCGTTTTTGGAAGCTACTTTAGCCATGATTATTTGATTTCTTTATGAACGGTTACTTTTTTCAAAATTGGGTTGAACTTCTTCAATTCAATACGCTCAGGCGTATTTTTCTTATTCTTGGTAGTAATATAACGACTTGTACCGGCCTGACCGCTGGTCTTATGCTCAGTGCATTCTAATATTACTTGAACCCTGTTACCTTTCTTTGCCATTTTATAGGTAGTTTACTGTGTTTAGTTAGATTTTAGCGCCGTTGGCCCTCATTTCTTTGATTACTGTACTAAGACCATTTTTATTAATGGTTCTGAGAGCATCCGTAGACACTTTCATTGTTACCCAACGATCTTCTTCTGCAAAGAAGAAACGCTTTTTTTGCAAATTAGGTAAGAAACGACGCTTGGTTTTAATGTTTGAGTGAGAAACACTGTTACCAACTATTGGCTTTTTACCGGTTATCTGACATACTCTTGCCATGACTCAAATGTTTTTTTCCGATTTTTTCGGACGGCAAAGGTAAGTAAATCCACCAAAATAACAAGAGTAAAAAAGGTTTTTTTCCATTTTTTTCAAAATTAACCCTAAAACAAGCTTTTTACCAACCTTTTATCAAGTGTGAAAGCTGCTTTAACAATTCTCATCACAGCCAGATGCCCATTAACATTTTTTGAACAAATAACGTATAATCCACTGCAGTAGCCTATTTCAGCATACGCAAACAAAACATGCTCACCGTATGCCTTACCGCTCATCTAAATGCCCTCTATCGTCATGTAACCTATCACAATCGGCTTCGTCTGATATAGGCAAGCAAGTAGTTTTGACTTGTAAAAATTAAACAACTAACAAAAAATACAACACCATGAAAAAGATTTTAATTGCAGCAGCTATCTTAGTAAGCACCAGTAGCTTCGCAACTACAACAACCAGTTCAAACGATAAAGGTAATTTGAAAAGCTTATTGGGTAAGGTTTCCAATGTTCAATGGAAATCTGCAGCCAATTTTGAAAAAGCAAGTGTAGTTATTGAAGAACAAAAAGTAGAAGTATTCTATAATCAAGAAGGAGATTTAATTGGAAGTACTCGTTACCAAGATTTTGATAAGCTACCCAAAAACGCTATTAAAACAATAACCAGCAAGTACACATTCCCCGAATACAATTTGCAAGAATGTATCGTATTTACGAATGGATACAATGAGGCCACTTATTATGTTTCTATGACAACTGAAAAAGATTATTTGGTTTTAGCTATAACAGAATATGGTGAAGTAAGCATTTTTTCTAATACAAGAAAATAGTACTCAGCGCAATATGGTTTAAGATGAAAGGCCGCTCCCAAAAGGGGTGGCTTTTTATTTGGGGAAACTGATTTTCCCCATCGTTACTGCGGGAATGCCCGCATTGCCCCCACCAATTTCGAGTGCGCCGCCTGCAATATGTTCATTTGCAAGAATGGCAAACAATACTGCTTCCTTAGCATCTGGATGAAT
>JBKBWE010000097.1:0-9103 GCA_046289145.1 Sediminibacterium sp. | reverse complement strand
TATACGAAGACAGCGTCAGGTTTACTTATTTTTTCAAAGTAAATTCAAGCGACAGTGCGGTACTTAAAGGAAGTTTTAATTGGTTAGGAAAACGAGTGGATGAATATCCAAGCGGTAGTGAATCTTTTGCGTTAGAAGTATTACCATCCAACAACAATCTTGTTGATGACAGTACCAATATTGCCAATCAAACTTTATGGCAAATATTTTTATTGACTTTTTTGACTGGATTATTGGCGGTAATAACACCATGTGTATTTCCACTTATTCCTGTAACGGTGAGTTTCTTTTTAAAAAGAAGTAAAACAAGGGCTGCAGGAATAAAAAATGCACTTTGGTATTCGTTGTCTATCATTGGTATTTATACCATTCCTACAATTCTTTTAGTACTTCTTTTTGGAGATGATATACTTTATCAAATTTCAACCAGTGCCATTTCTAATTTATTATTCTTTGCCATTTTCCTAGTCTTTGCCATTTCGTTTTTTGGGGCATTTGAATTACAATTGCCTAATAGCTGGGCTAATAAGGCCGATCAAAAAGCAGGTAAAGGTGGTTTGGGTGGCATATTTTTCATGGCACTAACATTGGTAATTGTTTCCTTTTCTTGTACAGGACCCATCGTAGGAACCTTACTTGGTCAAACCAGCACAGGTGGAGTAAGTACTGCACCCATTATTGGCATGTTGGGTTTCGGCGTAGGATTGGCATTGCCTTTTTCATTATTCGCGTTTTTCCCTTCTATGCTGCAATCATTACCCAAAAGTGGTGGTTGGTTAAATTCGGTAAAAGTTAGTTTTGGATTTATAGAATTGGCTTTGGCCTTGAAGTTCTTGTCTAATGTAGATTTAATTTACCATTGGAGATTGCTAGACAGAGATGTGTTCTTGGTTTTATGGATTGTGATATTTGTTTTATTGGGAATTTATTTGTTGGGTAAACTGAAGTTTTCGCACGATAGTGAATTGCCATTTGTATCAGTTCCTAGATTGTTTTTTGCCATTGCTTCTTTTTCTTTTGCCTTGTATATTTTGCCAGGATTATGGGGAGCGCCATTAAGGCATTTAAGTGGTTTTATTCCTCCTGATGGAACACAGGAATTTAATTTAGATGCATTAAAGTATCAGTTGAATAATGGTAGTAAGCAATCTGCTTCAACTGTTAGTCTTGCGCAACCTCCTCAACGCTTAGCAGATAAACTACATGTTCCTTATGGGTTGGTTGCCTATTTTACTTTAGAAGAAGGAATGGCAGCGGCAAAAGCATTGAATAAACCCATCATGTTAGATTTTACTGGACATAGTTGTGCCAACTGCCGTAAAATGGAAAAAGAAGTTTGGAAGGCCCCTGCAGTATTGCAACGAATGAAAGACAATTTTGTGTTGGTAAGTCTATATGTTGATGAGTCTACTGAATTGCCTATTAAAGAGCAGTATGTAAAAAAGGATGGCGACAAAGTAATAACAGAGGGTGATAAGAACTTAGATTATGAAATTACTCAATTCGGTTTTAATGCTCAACCATTGTACATGTTCTTAGATTTAAATGGTAAACCATTGAGTAGTATTAAATATGGCTATGATCCTAATATTGCCAAATTCATTGCCCATTTAGATGCAGCCAAAGCGGCATTTGATAAAAATAAATAATTCTTATTAAACCAATTAAAGATAGGATAGTCTATAGCAGAATATAACTAAACATATCTTTATGCGGAAAGTACCTTTTTTATTTGCAATACTTTTATTGCTTTCTTTTTCTTGTAAAAAAACAAGTGAAAGCACCACTACAACAACCGGTACAGCTACTGTTCCTGCTATTTATCAAAAAATATATGGGGCATCTAGTATTACATCTGACGGTACTTATATTACTATCAAAACAACAGGCGCACCCGATCATAAAAGCCCTTACTATGTAGTAGGCAATGCTTTATATGAAAATTTTGCTGGTACAACTTTTGGTGGTGTTTCTTTTAGTAAGAATCCTAATTCTATTGCTGCCTTAAACTATACATTTAAAATTCCCGTAAATCCACAAGTGGCTGTTAACCATGCCGCAACTCCACTAGGTGCTATTGGTGTTGCTTTAAACGGAGTTCCATTCTACAATCAATATGCAGGACCTAATACTCCATTAACCAATGAAATCATGAGCTTTGATCAATATTGGGGGCATCCTGCACCAGGTGGAAGATACCATTACCATGTTGAGCCTTTGTATTTAACCACTGTTAAAGCCAGTAAGTCTGCACTAATGGGCTTTTTATTGGATGGATTTCCTGTTTATGGACCAGAAGAAAATGGGGCTTTGGTTACCAATGCCATGTTAGATGCTTATCATGGACATAGTCATGCAACAGCTGATTATCCAAATGGAATATATCATTATCATATTAACGCAACAGATCCTTATATAAACGGAAGCGGTTTTTATGGCACAGCAGGTACAGTTACTCAATAGAATATGGATTATTATAGTTGGTTTCATTGCTTGTAATGCAAAAGATTCCTCTATGCTTTCAACCATCAATCCGGTTGTACCCCATAATTGGGTGCAATACCAAGATAGTGGGCTCAATAATTTGAATGGGGTTATTTATTATCAATCAAGCCCTTTTTCGGGGAAACTATATGCTTTGTTTCCTAAAAGCAATGATACTGCTTTTATACGGGGCTATTTTTTAGGCAAAGAAGAAGGCGAGTGGAAAAGCTTTTACGAAAACAAACAATTGAAAGAGTTGCGATATTTCAATAATGGGAAAAAGATGGGAAAATATTCGGTGTGGTGGCCTAATGGGAAACCCTTTATGCAGTATCAATTTGAAAACGATGAGTACGAGGGCACTTGTATGGAATGGAACGAACAAGGAGTAATGGTAAAACAGATGAATTACCAACAAGGGCATGAAGTTGGATCACAAAAATGGTGGTATGATAATGGTAAAATTAAAGCGAATTACATCATACAAGAGGGGAGGAGGTTTGGATTATTAGGAACAAAAAATTGTATCAATGTTACGGATAGTATTTTTAAAAATTAGCTTGTATAGTGTTTGTTTAATAGGTTGGTCTTGTTCTAATAATCAAGAAAAAGAGCAATCTTTACCTTACTATAATACCCCCGATTTTACGCCTGTTTTTTTAGCCAATCAATTAAATACTGAACCTGTTGAGATCCATTATATTCCTTCTTTTGATTTTGTGAATCAATACGGTGAGCATATTACCAATCAAACGGTTCAAGGTAAAATTCATATAGCCAGTTTTATATTCACCAGATGTGGAAGCATCTGCCCTAAGATGATTCATCATTTAAAACAGGTTGCTAAAGCATTTGAACATGACTCTTCAACCGTTATGCTTTCTTATAGTGTAACGCCTTGGATTGACTCTGTTCCTCGTTTAAAGTTTTTTACTGAAGAAAATAAAATAGACCGATCCTTTAATTGGCATTTTTTAACTGGCGATAAAGCCACTATTTACACACTTGCAAGAAAGGGATACTTTGCCGAAGAAGACTTAGGGTTTACAAAAGACAGTACTGAATTCCTGCATACAGAGCATGTACTGTTGGTAGATCAAAAAAGTAGAATAAGGGGAATTTATAATGGAACCCTTCAATTAGAAATAGAACAATTAATCAAAGACATTCAATTGCTTAAACAACAATAAGATGTCTTTGATTAAAATTAGTGGTGATTAAAGTGTAATTTGCTTCTCAATCATCATCTTTCTAAGATTGATTAAACCGTAACGCATTCTGCCTAAAGCAGTATTAATGCTGCAGTTGGTAATTTCTGCAATTTCTTTAAAGCTCATATTGGCATAATGCCTCAAAACGATTATTTCGCGTTGCTCTTCTGGCAACAAATCCAACATTTTTCTTACGCGATCATGACTTTGGCCTTGCATTATTTTTCCATCAGGGCCTTCTTCAGAAATCTGCAATACATCAAAAATATCTTTGTTATCGCTGGTTTTAATTGCAGGGGTACGCTTCACTTTTCTAAAATAATCCACACATAGGTTGTGGGCTATTCTTAAAGCCCAAGGCAAAAACTTGCCTTCTTCGGTGTAGCGTTTATTCTTTAAAGTATCAATGATTTTGATGAAAACGTCTTGAAAGAGGTCTTCCGCTAAATAAGTGTCTTTAACAAAAAACAAAATAGACGAAAAGATTTTGTCTTTGTATCTGTAGATAAGTGTTTCAAACGCATCGGTGTCTCCGTCTTGAAATGCCCTTATCAGTTCTGTATCAGACGCATGGTCTAATGTTCTCATAGTTTAGGTTTTTGAGTCAGGATTAAAATCAGGATATTGGACAACGATTTTTTAAATCTTGAACAAAATAGAATTCTTTTGTATACATAAATCTTTTGTGGAAATCATGTTATAGACCTTCAAGGTTATTCACATTCTAACTCGCTGATTTTTTGAAGGTTATTTAAGGTTTACTCAACCAAAGCTGTAATAATCTGTTTAATTTGTGAACCTTATGGCAACGAGTAAAAAGTCGGCAAAAACTACCCAAAACAATGATATATTGGTACATGGGGCCAGAACACATAATTTAAAAAATGTTACTGTTTCATTTCCTAGAAATAAGCTAATTGTAGTAACGGGTGTGTCGGGTAGTGGAAAATCATCATTAACCATTGATACTTTATTTGCAGAAGGGCAACGACGTTATGCAGAAAGTTTAAGTGCCTATGCCCGACAATTCATGTCTAGGATGGTAAAACCAGATGTGGATTATATTAAGGGATTGTGCCCAGCAATTGCTATTGAGCAGAAAGTGATTACAAGAACTCCTAGGAGTACAGTGGGCAGTATGACTGAAATTTATGATTATCTCCGACTATTGTTTGCACGCGCTGGTAAAACCATTTCACCTATTAGTGGTAAGGAAGTAAAAAAAGATGAAGTAGCAGATGTAATGAATGCCATTTCAACTTTTGCAGAAGGCACTAAGCTAGTGATGTTGGTTGCGTTTAAACAACATGCTAATAGAGCCATAAGAGAAGAGTTGGGCATATTAATGCAGAAGGGTTTTTCAAGAATGTATTTGATGAAGAAAGGTGCTGCTGGAGTGCCTGAAAGAATTGAAGATATGTTGGCATTAACCGATGCAGCATTGGCAAAAGCTTGGAAAACCAATCAGGCCAATTATTATGTACTGATTGATAGAATGGTGGTAAAAACATTTGATGAAGAAGACCAACATCGGTTAGCAGATTCTATTGGAACTGCTTTTTTTGAAGGGCATGGCGAAATGTTTATTGAAGTAAATAGCAGTCAGTTGCTGCATTTCAGCAATAAGTTTGAGGCAGATGGAATTCAATTTGAAGAACCCTCTCCCAATTTATTCTCTTTTAATAATCCTTATGGAGCCTGTACGGTATGTGAGGGCTTTGGACAGGTATTAGGGATTGACAAAGATTTGGTAATACCCGATAAGCGCTTGTCATTGTATGAAAATGCTGTTGCTCCATGGAAAGGAGAAAAGTTGAGTTGGTGGAAAGATCAATTTATAAAAGGAGCTAGTAAATCAGGTTTCCCCATTCATAAGCCAATTATGGATTTAACCAAGGAACAGAACCAACAATTATGGTCTGGTGTAGGAACAGCATTGGGGATTGATGATTTTTTTAAAGAGGTAGAACAAAATTTATACAAAGTTCAATACCGTGTTTTATTAAGTAGGTACAGAGGTAGAACCAGTTGTCATGCTTGTGAAGGCTATCGTTTAAGAAATGAAGCACTGTATGTTAAAATACATGGGAAGCATATTGGGGAACTCTGTAATATGCAAGTAAGCCATTTAAAAGATTGGTTTGATGCAATTAAATGGTCAGAGCAAGAACTTGCAATTGGGAAAAGGATTTTATTAGAAATAAACCAACGAATCAACACTTTATTAGCTGTTGGATTAGGATACTTAACACTAGAAAGATTGGCCAACACGCTTAGTGGTGGTGAAAGCCAACGTATTCAACTTACAAGGAACCTTGGAAGTAACCTAACCAACTCTTTATATATATTAGATGAGCCATCTATAGGATTACACTCAAGGGATACCCAACGTTTAATAGGGGTTTTAAAATCACTCAGAGATTTAGGCAATACGGTGGTGGTAGTGGAGCACGATGAAATGATGATGCGAGAAGCAGATCATATCATTGATATGGGTCCATTGGCTTCTCATTTAGGTGGAGAGGTTGTGGCAGCAGGCAATTATGATCAAATCATAAAAGACAAAAAAAGCCTTACTGGTAAGTATTTAACTGGTGAATATAAAATATCACCGCCACAAAAAATCAGAAAATGGAATAGTTATATTCAAGTAGAAGGAGCAAGGCAACACAACTTAAAAGACATCACGGTTAAATTTCCATTACATTGTTTTTGTGTTGTTGCCGGTGTTAGTGGAAGCGGAAAAACCACTTTGATTAAACAAATTCTTTATCCTGGGTTACAGAAATTGAAAGGGGAAGCAGCAGATAAAGTGGGCTTGCACAAAGCCATCACAGGTGATGTTGAATCTATTTCACAGATTGAGATGATAGACCAACAACCTATTGGTAAATCTTCAAGAAGTAATCCTATCACCTATATTAAAGCCTACGATGCCATAAGAGACTTGTATTCTAAACAGGGATTAGCAAAAATGCGCGGATTTCAACCCAAACATTTTTCTTTTAATGTAGACGGAGGAAGGTGTGATACATGTAAGGGTGAAGGAGAAACCATTGTTGAAATGCAATTTTTGGCCGATGTACATCTTACTTGTGAATCATGTGGGGGAAAGCGATTTAAAGAAGAAGTATTAGAAGTGAAATACAATAATGCTTCTATTCACGATGTGCTAGAAATGAGTGTAGACGATGCTTTTGAGTTTTTTAAAGAAGAAAAGCAAATTCAAAAAGCCATCAAAACTTTACAGGATGTTGGCCTGGGATATATAAAATTAGGGCAGAGTAGCAATACCTTAAGTGGAGGAGAAGCACAGCGAGTAAAGCTGGCTAGTTTTTTAGGAAAAGGAAAAGGTATAGGACATGTACTTTTTATATTTGATGAACCTACCACTGGCTTACATTTTCATGATATACAAAAATTGTTGAATTCATTTAATGCCCTAATTGAGCAAGGACATTCATTGATTGTAATTGAACACAATACCGATGTATTAAAGTCGGCAGATTGGTTAATAGAATTGGGACCCGAAGCCGGCAACGCTGGCGGAGAATTGGTGTATGCTGGAATTCCAGCTGAATTAAAAAACAATAAAAAAAGCATCACTGCTCCATTTATTTAAATAATTGCGCATTATATTTAATTGAAAATAATCAACGAACCTGTAATCCCCCCTAGTGATTAAACGACCATTTGCTTGTATTTTATTTTTGACAATATTGTTGTCAACGGCACTAGCACAAGACAAAGCTAAACTCGATAGTCTGATTAAAATTTCTAACGAATATCCCCAAAAGGATTCGCTTAAAATGCGAATGTTAATAAGGGTATATGGAGAGTTGGTGTATAATAAACGACCTATTGCCGAATTAAAAAAATATGCAGATTCTGCTAAAGCAATTGCATTACAATTACCCAATAGAGACAATATTAGAAAGTTCTATTTCAGGCTGGGAGTTGTTCACCATGGTAAGGGTGAATTTGCAGAAGCACTTGAAATATATAAAGAAGGAGTTGCATTGGTTTCAAAAGAGGGGGACAAAGATCTACAAGCTGGATTTTATATGAGCATGAGTGATATCTATAATAAGATCACCGATTATGCTAGTGCAATTGATGTTTGTGAAAAAGCCATTCAGCTATTTGGGGAATTAAATGACCAAGGTGGACAGGCCAGTATTTATAATAATTTGAGTGGCACTTACATTCAGTTAAAAGATTACACCACTGCATATAAATATGCTACTAAAGCTTTGCCAATGTTTGAAGCGCAAGGCTCAATGTCTAGGGGAGTTGGGAGTATCAAATTGGTCATTGCCAATATTTTACTGAATGCTGATGAAGCCTCTTTGAGGAAAATAGGGGCAGTGGGAAAAACGAAGTACCAGCGCGTTATCCAATTAATGAAAGAATCTATCCCAATTGCAGAATTAGAAAAAGATTTGGGATTGAAGTCGGAAATGTTAATTGCAATGGGTTCTTCATTTGAACAATTGAATCAAATAACAGATGCTACTAGGGCATATGAGTTAGCAGTTGCTGTTGCCATGCAAGGGCCAGACCTAAATGTTTTAGCAGCAACTTATGGAACAGTAGGTCGGTTTTTTCATCGCCAACAGGTTAATCAAAAAGGAGTAATCTACTTACATCGGGCATTGGATATGTCTACTCGGTCTGGTTTATTAGATGTGGAAAGAGCGGCTGCTGAAAGTTTGAGTAGTTATTACGAGCGTCACAAGCAAATGGATAGTGCATTTTACTACTATAAAAGGTTTTCTAATGTAGAGAATCAAATCTTCAATAAGGAAAAGGAAAACGAGTTCACTCGTAAAAAATTAAAGCTAGATTTCAGTATTAAAGAAAAAGAATACGCGGTTGAACAAGAAATGATTAACCAACAATTGGCGGAGAAAAAGTTAGAAATAAGTTTCAAAAACAAGATTGAATGGTTAATGGGACTATTAACCATAGTAGTTATTACAGCAGCTTGGTTTTTTTATAAGAGTAAAAAGAAAACACAGGAATTAAATGCAACTATAGAAGCTCAACGACAATCATTAGCAGAGTTGGTTCAAGTAAAAGACAAAATATTCAGTATCCTCACGCATGACATGCGAAGCCCAGTTAATAGCTTAATCTCTTTTGTTTATTTATTAGAAAACGATGAAATAAACAAAGATCAATTAGCGCAATATGCTAAAGAATTGGGCAATACACTTAGGGGGACTTCAGCATTAATGGAGAATTTGTTGAATTGGGCAGGAACGCAATTGCAAGGTTTTGAAACCAATATTGAAAATATTCCCCTTAATACCATTGTAGAAGAAGTGTTGATATCATTTGATGCAACTTTGAAACAGAAGAATATTCATATTGACAATACTATCAATGAACATGATTGGGTACTC
>JBKBWE010000391.1:0-1943 GCA_046289145.1 Sediminibacterium sp. | reverse complement strand
ACCAATAATCCAAGGGAATTTAGGGAACAAGCTATGAAGCACGTAATTATCTGAACCTATTATTCTATAGCTGTAAGCAATACAAAATAAAGAGAAGAATAAGATTACTTTATCGTGTTTACCAAAATAAAATAATCCAATAAAAAACAATCCCTCCATTAATAAAGCTCCTGCTAATAATAAGTCAAAGCCATCTTCTGCGGCTTTATCTGCTTGAAGAATTTGCTTATTACCAATTAGTATTGGTTTATAGGGGCCTCCTTTAGAATGCCTAAAATTGGCAATTTGTAATATTAAATCTAAAGTATCTACCGAAGGAAGCTCAACTACTTTTTCTAGCCATTGTTCTTTTGTTGTTTCTTTTGAATCACCTGGAACCCCAGCATTTGCTAATAGTTTCCCATTTACTAATAATTGAAACGAGCAATAGGTATCTGGTAATTTGATGGCTAAATTGGGTTGCAGTTCACTATTTACTATTACTCTAACAGTATGACTTGCAAATCCTTTTGCTGTTAACTTTTTCCCATTAATGGTGGTGTTATTCCAGTGTTTTGGAAAATAAGTATACGCCGTGGGTAAAGCATTGGAATCTCGTTCCGTTAGTAATTGCCCCCAGTAAATACCCCAATCGCCTTGAATGGAAATAGGCGTTTGATCAAGATTAGATTTACTTAAATCAATTACTCCTTTATTTACTAAGGGAGCTTGAACGTTTTTAGTTTGTGATTTACCCAATAAACCCAATCCCATAAAAAGGATCAGCAAATAGATGCTGATTTGAGTATTGGTTTTTATTGGAAACATAGGACTTTGTTGGATATACAATTTATGATATATATTCTGATATAAAAAAAACGCCAACCCTTTTTAATTGGACTGGCGCTTTTTTAGCAGCTTTTAACAGATTGCTTTTATTTTTTTCTTTCTAATAATTTGAAGAACTGGTCTAATTGAGGAATAATCACAATTCTGGTTCTTCTGTTTGCGGCTCTTCCTTCTGCGGTTGTATTGTCTGTTAAAGGAACAAACTCTCCTCTACCTGCAGCAGTCATTCTTTTTGGATTCATTCCATAAGCATCTTGCAAAATTCTTACAACAGTGGTGGCTCTTTTAACACTCAAGTCCCAGTTGTCAACCATTCCACCTCCTTTAACTAAAGGAATAGAATCGGTATGTCCCTCCACTAAAAACTCAATATCAGGTTGTGCATTCAACACTTTTGCTACTTTTCCTAACACTTCTTTTGCTCTTTCTGTTACTTCATAACTACCACTTTTGAATAATAACTTATCGGAGATATCAACATAAACCACACCCTTGTCTACTTTGATATTTACATCTTTATCGTCAATATTACCCAACACCCCTTTTAAATTCATCACCAAAGCCATGTTTAAAGAGTCTTTTCTGGCAATGGAACCTTGTAGGTCTTGAATGTATAAATCTTTAGCACCAATATTTTCCAATGATCTTCTGATACTTTCGGCTTGTGCACCCGTAACTACAGAAAGATCTTTTAGTTGATTCAACACCAAATTGTTGGTTTGCTTTACATAATCCAACTGTGTATTAGTGGTATTTAAAAGCGCATCCGCAGATTGCTTTTGTGTTTGCAGATTGCTAATTTGATTTTTTGACTTATTCAACTCTTCTTCTAGTGTTCTGTATTTTCCTTGCAACTCAGCATATGCACCATTGAGCTCACCATACCTGGCTTCTGCCTGTCTTAATTGTTTAGGGCTCACACAAGAAAAAAGAACAAAAGAGGCCAAAAAGGCCATAGTGTAGAATTTCATTTTCATTGGTCTTTCGTATTAATTATTGGGTGCAAGTTAAGCAAAAACCACTTTTACAGAAGCATTGTACCAATTGTTATAATTGTCTTTAAAGTTTTCGTCTAGTACTTTCCGTTTAATCTTGAGCGTAGGAGTTAAAATACC
>JBKBWE010000390.1:0-1947 GCA_046289145.1 Sediminibacterium sp. | reverse complement strand
CAAACTGGCACAAAAAAAACCTCCCGATTATTATCGGGAGGACCTTCTTGCAAGAAGTAATATTAGTAACGAGTACTTGTATTAACTTATTTCTTGGTTGTATCAACAGCAGCAGCAGTTGTGTCAACCATTGCAGCAGTTGTGTCTACAGTTGCAGCAGCAGTGTCAGCAGTTGCTTCAGTTGTTTCAGCGTTGTTACAAGCAGTCATTAAACCTGCTACAGCTAGAATTGCGAATACTTTTTTCATTGTACTTGTTTTTGGGTTTTTTTATTTGGTCGCAAAAATAGGGTAATTTGGGTATTAAAGCCAAAATTTTCCTAAATTTTTCAGGAAATTCATCGTTTTTTTACTTCTTTCTGAAGAAAATACGGATTGGAACCCCTTTAAAATCGAAATTGGCCCTTAATTGGTTTTCCAAGTAATTTTTATAAGGCATTTTAATATCATCCGGGAAATTGGTAAAAAAAGCAAAAGAAGGGACCGGAGTAGGTAACTGGGTCACAAACTTGATTTTTATAGAATGGCCACGAACCACAGGAGCATGATAATTTTCAACCGCTTTAAGCATCACTTCATTCAATGTAGAAGTAGCTATTTTCCTGTGTCGGTTTTCAAAAACAGCCAAGCCAGTTTCGATTGCCTTGAATATTCTAGTTTTCTCTATTACTGATATAAATAAAATGGGCACATCACTAAAAGGAGCCATTTTTTGCTTGAGTAATTTTTCGTAATCGCGGGCGGTATTGGTTTCTTTCTCAATTAAGTCCCACTTATTCACCAAAATTACAATACCCTTGCCCTTTCTTGCTGCTAAACTAAATATGGTAATGTCTTGTGCAGTAATTCCTTTATGTGCATCAATCACTAAGAGGCAAACATCTGCTTCATCCATTGCTTTGATGGCCCTAATAATTGAATAGAACTCAAGATCATCTTTCTCTTTACTCTTCTTTCTGATACCTGCAGTATCAATGAGCATAAACTCTTTCTGAAAAAGTTTATAATGAGTATGTATAGTATCTCTAGTTGTTCCAGCTATATTGCTTACAATCGTTCTTTCCTCTCCAACCAACGCATTCAACAATGAAGATTTACCCACATTAGGTTGACCAATAATGGCAAACTTTGGAAGCTCACTGTCGATGGTACTTTCCTGGCCTTCTTCATCTGTAATATTAGCAACTACTCCATCTAACAAATCACCTGTTCCGCTTCCAGAAATACTGCTAATAAAAAAAGTGTGCTCGAAACCTAAACTATAAAACTCAGTTGCTTCTAACTCTCTTGTTCCGTTGTCTACTTTATTAACTACAACAAATACTGGTTTGCTGCTTCTTCTCAACAAATCGGCCATTGCTTCGTCTAAGTCGGTAATTCCAGTTGCTACGTCTACCATAAAAATAATGGCATTGGCTTCGTCAATTGCAATTTTAACTTGCTTGCGTATTTCAACTTCAAAAATGTCTTCACTTTGTGGAACAAATCCACCTGTGTCTATAAGGTTGAAAGATTTCCCATTCCAGTCGGCAACACCATATTGGCGATCACGTGTAACTCCACTTATATCGTCTACAATGGCTTTACGCTGTTCTAATAAACGATTAAAGAAAGTGCTCTTCCCTACATTGGGTCTTCCAACAATTGCAACGGTGTAACTCATTTTATATAATTCTAATTGAGGTAATCAGTTATCATTTATTGATAACCATATTCTTTTAATTGAAGGTCATTGTCGCGCCATTTAGGACGCACTTTTACAAATAACTCTAAAAATATTTTCTTCTGCACAAAAGCTTCAATGTCTTTTCTTGCCTGAATGCCAATTTGCCTAATCATTGATCCTTTCTCGCCAATTATGATTGCTTTTTGTGTTTCTCTATGAACAATAATATCTGCCTGAATTTTTACAATATTTCCCTTGTCTTTGTACTCGTTTACCAATACC
>JBKBWE010000096.1:0-9158 GCA_046289145.1 Sediminibacterium sp. | reverse complement strand
CCTGCCTCTTATAATATTAGTGGAAACTTTACTGCTGAACAGTTTGATGCATGTACCAATGAGTATTTTATTTTTACTCCAACTGCAACTGGAGTTCCTGCGGGTGCAGTTTATACTTGGGATTTTGCAGATGCAACTGGTTTAGTTACTGGTAGCCCTGTAAAAAAACAATTCACCTATCAGAACGATTACGATGTTAAAATGACTATTACTTTGAAAGGTAAAATCATTTATCAAACTCATAAGCCAGTTCGTGCATTTGGTCAGAATATTAAACCCAAAGCCTTGATGCTAAAGAATGTGGTAAGTTCTACCTCTACCAAAGAAATATGGGCATTCTATAGTCAGTCTAATATTCCTCACGGTTATTTAACTGGGTACAGATGGGAAATGCCTTTTAATAGAATAGACGATAATTTCAACACGATTGTAGAACAAGAATATACAAAGGCTGCAACACCTACTAATTATTCTGTTCGTTTAATTGTGACTAGTAATACTGGTTGTAAAGACACAGCCGTAGCTAATATAACCGTACCGGCTAAATAAGCCTATCCAATGAAGCAGTTAAATGTTTTGTTCCTTTTTGGCTTTATAGCATTCTTTCTTTTTTCATGTAAAAAAGAAGCGGAGATAGATTTGGATAAATTGGTTCAGGTTGACTCTGTACAAATTACCAAGGGAGCAATTGTTACGGTTGCTCGAGATACTACTACCGTTACCTATGGCAATGTAGAAGCTAAGTTTAGTCAAACTTCTACTTGTTATCCTTCTAAGGAAGTATTCACTTTTACTGCTTCTGGTGTTGGTTTACCGGCAGGGGGGTATTATAGCTGGAGTTTTGGGGATGGGAATATCGCCAACGGCGCAACCACTACCCATTCTTATCAAGCCGCTGGTTCATTTGTTGTCACTTTAATGGTCATGGCTAATGCTAATAATATGTTGGCCAAAGTGAGTTTTGGCGTAAAAGCCTTAGGCCAACAAACAAAGCCTGAAGCCATTTTCTCTACCAAGTTTGATTTTCCGCAGAATCTTAATTATGTCACTTTTAATAGTGCCTCATCCATTAATCAAGGTGACATCATTCAATTCAAATACAATTGGGGTGATGGTACGGAGTATATTAGTTCAGTAGGTTTAGTAAGACACGAGTTCCCCAAAAAAGTGAACGATACCACTTATGCAGTTAAGCTTACTGTGTTATCTAATTTTGGTTGCACAGATGATACTACTGTTCAAGTAACAATTCCAGGAATGTATAGTATTAAAGGAAAGTTTAAAACTGAGTCCATTGATGCATGCACCAACGAAAGAATTTTGTTTACTGCTGAAGCAGAAAACGTTCCAACTGGTTCAGTTTATGAATGGGATTTTTCTGACGGAACAGGTCCTAGAACTGGAAACCCCATCCTATACAAGTACAAGCACCCCAATGATTACGATGTAATCATGACGATTAAATTAAATGGCAGAGAAATTTATAAGACCAATAAATTGGTGAACTCAAAAGGAGAAAACCCAAGGCCTAAAGCAGTTTTTGAAGAAACATTGGTTTGGGATTATCCTACTTCTCAACGTTGGTCGTTCAATAGTAAATCTACTATTCCTACAAGTACCATTGATTCATACCAATGGAGCTTTGGAAATGGTAATACCAATAATGAATTCTACAGTTTCATAGAAACCAGCTATAACAAAGAAACTACGAGTAAATCATATACCGTTCAATTAATTGTAACAGGCAATGGTTGTGCAGATACTGCTAGAAAGACTATTACAATCCCCCCTAAGTAATTTTCTTTGTTGTATATTGGCTATGAATCTTAAATAGTCAATATGAACAAATTGCTTCCCTTTTTCATTTCGCTTATATTATTTGCTTCTTGCTCTAGCAACGAAACAAAATTTACTGAAGACGACGGACTGGTTGTTTTTAATGCAGACTCTCTTAAAAAGCATATTGCAGTGCTGGCATCCGACGACTTTATGGGGCGAAAGCCTTTTACTGAAGGTGAAACCAAAACCGTAGCTTACCTGCAAGAACAATTTAAGCAAATGGGTCTAGAGCCAGGTAATGGAGAAAGCTTTATTCAAGAAGTTCCCATGGCCAATATTTTGGCTACTGCCGCTCCTAGTATGCAAGTAAAATCTGCTAAAGGAAATTTTAATTTAAAAGCATTTGACGACTATATCATTTGGACTGATAAAACCGATTCAAGCATTAGTTTAAACAATTCCGAATTAGTTTTTGCAGGATATGGAGTAGTGGCTCCTGAATACAATTGGAACGATTATGCAGGCTTAGATGTGAAAGGTAAAGTAGTAATGGTGATGGTAAACGATCCTGGTTTTTGGATTGGTGACACCACCCTTTTTAAAGGGAAAGCAATGACTTATTATGGTAGATGGACGTATAAGTTTGAAGAAGCTGCAAGGCAAGGTGCCAAAGGTTGTTTAATCATTCATAATACGGCTGCTGCTAGTTATCCATTTAGTGTGCAACAAAATAGCTTTAATACCACTCGTTTGAAATTAGACAATCGTGGAAAAAATATTCCTAATTGCGATGTGATTGGTTGGGTGCCAGAAAAAATTTCTCACCAATTATTTATAGCAGCGGGTTATGATTCTAGTTTATTAGTAAAAGCCAATCAACCTGGTTTTCAGGCAGTACCATTGGGTTTGCAATTAAGTACTACCATGAATGTAAAAGCAAGCTTTAATAAATCGAGTAATGTGGTTGCGAAAATTACTGGCACTAAAAGACCCGATGAAGTGATTATTTATACTGCGCATTGGGATCATTTAGGTGTTGGTCGACCTGATCAATCGGGGGACTCTATTTACAATGGTGCATTAGACAATGCATCGGGTACAGCGGGCTTATTAGAAATGGCAAGGGTATTTAAGAATATGAAAGCAAAGCCTGAACGCACCATTGTTTTTTTAGCAGTTACTGCAGAAGAACAAGGATTATTGGGGTCAGCTTATTATGCGGAGAATCCAATTTATCCAGTTAATAAAACAGTGGCAAATATTAATATGGATGGCCTTAATCGTTTTGGTAAAACCAAAGATATGGTGGTGGTAGGTCAAGGTCAATCGGAATTAGAAGATTATTTAAAAGAAGCCATTGAAAAAGAAGGAGGATACCTTTCTTTTGATACCCATACCGAAGCGGGTTATTACTATAGATCAGATCATTTTAATTTTGCCAAAGTGGGTATTCCTGCATTATTTGCCAACAATGGGGTTGATGTAGCGGGTAAAGGAAAAGAATATGGAGAGGCATTGGAAAATGATTATACCAGTAAAAATTACCACCAGCCTTCAGACAATTATGACCCTACAACTTGGACGGGTGATGGAGCTATCAGCGATTTAAAATTATTATTTACTATAGGTCGTCGCATGGGTTTTGAAACCCGTTTTCCTGCGTGGAAAGAAGGATCTGAATTTAAATTGATTAGAGAAAAAAGCCAGAAATGATTACCAAAGAATCCATTGAAAAAGCCCACGAAAAAATCAAGCCCTATATTCATCATACTCCTGTATTAACCAACAGTAGTATTAATGAAATGGCTGGGGCAGAGCTGTTTTTCAAATGCGAAAACCTTCAAAAAATAGGTGCTTTTAAAATTAGGGGTGGGATGAATGCAGCACTTAGTTTAGGCCCCGAGCAAATTAAGAAAGGGTTGGCTACACATTCATCAGGCAATCATGCACAAGCCATTGCATTTGCAGCCAAAACGCTGGGAACCAAAGCATTTATTGTAATGCCAGAAAACTCTCCTTCCGTAAAAGTGAATGCAGTTAAGGGTTATGGTGCAGAAGTGATTTTCTGCGCACCCAATCAAACTGCACGTGAAGAAGCGCTCAATAAAATTGTTGCAGAAACGGGAGCTGAGTTTATTCATCCTTATGATGATGATCGAGTGATTACGGGTCAGGCAACTTGTGTGAAAGAATTGATTACAACAGTTCCCACATTAGAAATTGTTTTAACGCCAGTTGGTGGTGGCGGTTTACTGTCGGGTACAGCATTGGGAGCTCATTATTTTAAACCTTCTATAAAAGTTTATGCGGGTGAACCAGAAGGTGCTGCAGATGCCATCTTAAGTTTTAAATCGGGTAAAGTAGAAAAAGCCCCTTATGTGAATACCATTGCAGATGGGTTGTTAACTACTTTAAGTGAACGCACTCTTTCAATTATTAGAGAATATGTCACCGATATTTTTTTGGTAACAGAAGATGAAATTAAGGCAGCATTACGTTTGGTATATGAACGAATGAAAATTGTAGTAGAACCCAGCTGTGTAGTTCCGTTGGCAGCAGTACTAAAACACAAAGATTTATTTAAAGGAAAAAAAATAGGTATTATTTTAACGGGTGGAAATGTGGACTTGAAAAAATTTGCTGACTGGTTTAATGATTAAATAGTATGCCTGAACAAAATACCCAATTTGATGCAATTGTAATAGGATCTGGAATCAGCGGAGGATGGGCTGCTAAAGAATTGTGCGAAAAAGGCTTAAAAACATTGGTGCTTGAAAGAGGTAGGAATGTAGTGCATAAAAAAGATTATCCTACAGCCAACTTTAATCCATGGGACATGCCGCATCGCGGAAAAATTCCTCCACCTGAAATGGATCTTGATCCCATCGTAAGTAATTGTTATGCTTATAAAGAAGACACCAAACATTTTTTTGTAAAAGACAAAGAGCATCCATATATACAAGAGAAACCATTTAGTTGGATTAGAGGCTATCAAGTAGGGGGGAAGTCTTTGTTATGGGCAAGGCAAACACAACGGTGGAGTAAATATGATTTTGAAGCTCCATTGCGTGATGGTTTTGCAGTAGATTGGCCAATTCGTTACAATGATATTGATCCATGGTACAGTTATGTAGAAAAATTTGCAGGCATTAGTGGAAATAAAGATGGATTAGATGTATTACCCGACGGGGAATTTTTACCCGCCTGGGAAATGAATTGTGTGGAGAAAATTTTACAAGAAAAAATCATGCAGGCTTATCCTGATAGGCATGTGATTCAGGGTAGATGTGCGCATTTAACAGAACCCACCGCAGAACATTTAACACAAGGAAGAGGCCAATGTATGGCGAGGAAATTATGTGAACGTGGGTGCCCATTCGGCGCATATTTTAGCTCTAACAGTTCAACTATTCCTGCTGCAGAAAAAACCGGTAACCTGCATTTGATTACCCATGCAGTAGTAGAATCAATTATTTATGATGAATCAACACAGAAGGCAACGGGTGTGAGTGTGGTTGATGCCATTACGCAAGAAGTAACCCTTTATTCTGCTAAAATCATATTTGTAAATGCTGCTTGTTTAAATACGAATTTAATTTTGCTTAATTCAAAAAGCAATCGCTTTCCTAATGGCTTAGGCAATGACAATGGATTATTAGGTAAATACATTGCTTTTCACAATTATAGAGGAAATATTACTGCACAATTTAAAGGCCCATTAGATCAATACTATTATGGTAGAAGACCTACCCAAGTGATGATGCCTAGTTTTAAAAATGTATTGAAGCAAGAGACTGATTTTTTACGAGGATATATGGTGCATTTTAGTGCATCACGTGCAGGAAAGCCTAATGTGGATGGAGTAGGGGCTGCATTTAAAGATGCAATTACAGAGCCTGGCGATTGGAGCATTTATATGATGATGCAGGGCGAAACCATACCAAAAGAAACCAATCAAGTTTCATTAAGCGAATATGAAAGAGACAATTGGGGAATTCCGCAATTAGTTGTATCAGTAGATTATGATGAGAATGATGAAAAATTACTCCAAGACTTTTTTAAAGAAGGAAAAGCCATGTTAGAAAAAGCGGGCTGTTCTAAAATTAATACTTGGGATAGTAAGCAGCCTCCTGGTTTAGACATACACGAAATGGGTGGGGTAAGAATGGGTAAAGACCCCAATACCTCTATGTTAAATCAATTCAATCAATTGCACCATTGCAAAAATGTTTTTGTAACAGATGGGGCTTGTATGACTTCTACTGGAAATCAAAATCCATCACTTACATTTATGGCACTTACCGCAAGGGCTGCTGATTATGCAGCAGCACAATTTAAAGAAGGGAGACTATAAAAGTTAGTTAGATTTTAATTTCCAAAGCTGTCCTTCGTAAAAAAAAGGTTTCAGTTGAATATAATATTTATCTGGGTCAGCTATAAAGTCGTACACTAAATTAAAGTGTTGCTTCATATAGCTGTAGAACTTAGGTTTGCTATAAAACCAACACGTATATGAAGCAGGTGTACCATAAAATTCTGGTGGTACATGTTGTATGGCTATTCTATCTCGGTCTTCATCGTTAAAAGCAATATAGTCTATGTATAAATACTTAACCCCGCTCATACGTATTTGGTCAAGTAACTCGTAAGTCTTTTCAATATATTGAATAACACCAGAAAAAATGATGATATCGGGTTGATGGTGTTGCAGGCATTCTTCTAAAGAGTAGTAAAAATGTAATCTATCGTGTTCAAATTCTTTTCTACCAATCTCAACATAATTGGGTTGCTCAACAATGCACCAGTTCAAATTATGCACTGATTTTAAAAACAGTTTTTTATGATTATAAGTGGTACCTAAGGAACCCCCAAAATCGAGCACGGTTAAATTGCAATTATTTTCTGCAGCAACATGTAAAAGTGTTGATAGCATTGCAAAATTCATCTTCGGATTATCGTACACAATGCCGTCTCGCTCATAAGCCACTTCACCATTCACTACTTTTCTTGTGGTTTCTCTTATTTTTTCAACAATGCTTTGCTCATCATAACCTTTAGCTATTTTATTGGCTTCAGCAAAATTTTCATAATCTCCCTTCCAACCATATTTAAAACTATACCAATAAAGGGTTCTGAAAATTGGAGGTATAAATTGCTTCAATAAATAGTTCATAATATTCTATAAAAATACAATATCTAATCTCATCTAAAAAATTTACGGGATACTTTTTTTAATGTTTTTTTAATATCCAGCCACAGAATCATCTCCTCTTCTATCTGCTGCTGCTTCTCTAAGCTTGTTGGGCAATATTCTTATGCCATCTGTTCTTCCAATACTGCTTCTGTCTTTTAGTGTATAACCCATTTTTTGAAGTGCTTCTTTGGTTTTAGGATTGAAATTGTTTTCAATCATTACTTCGTCGGGTAACCATTGGTGGTGAAATTTAGGAAGGTCAATCGCATCTCCTATTTTCATATTGAAGTCAATGATATTTACCAATGCTTGGTAAACAGATGTTGGAATAGTAGTTCCTCCTGGAGTTCCTATTACGATATATGGTTTTTTATTTTTTAACACTAGGGTAGGTGTCATTGAGCTCAACATTCTTTTTCCTGGAACAATAGAATTGGCTTCTCCTCCCACAGCGCCAAACATATTAGGAACACCAGGTTTTACACTAAAATCATCCATTTCATTATTGAGTAAAAAACCTGCACCTCCTACTACCACTTTAGATCCATAACTGCCATTTAATGTTGTGGTTACAGAAACGATATTTCCAGCAGCATCAACTACACTTAGGTGCGTAGTTTCTTCGCTTTCTTTAATTACTCCTGCGTTTACCTCCTTGCTATTTCCAGCTTTATCTGGGCTATAATCACTCATTCTTTGTGATAAATAAGCTTCGCTAATCATGGTTTTTACGGGAACTTTCCAAAAGTCTGGGTCACCCATATGTTCTGCTCTGTCTGCAAATGCCCTTCTTTCCGCTTCAATCATTAATTGAACAGATTGAAGAGATTGAAATCCCATTTTGGATACAGGATATTTTTCAATCATTTTCATCATTTGTGCTAATAAAATTCCTCCACTGCTTGGGGGAGCAAAGCTGACTACTTCGTGACCTCTGTAGTTGAATACAATCGGTTCTCTTAGTTTAGCGGTATAATTTTTTAAATCGGAGTGAGAAATAATCCCTCTGCCTCTTTCCATTTCAGCAACAATTAGGTCTGCAGTTTTGCCTCCATAAAAACCCAATGCGCCTTCTTTTTGAATCCGCTCCAAAGTAAGTGCTAACTCTTTTTGAATTAATGTATCGCCCACTCTCCAACGGTTGGGTCTATAAAAAGCGGTTGGTTGGGTACTAAATCTTGCAATGGCATCTTTAATACTATTAATACTAGCTGCTTCTTTTTCAGTTAATACAAAACCTTTGGCGGCAATATCAATAGCAGGTTGTATTAGCACTTCAAACGGAAGTTTGGCATAAGCATGTGACGCAAATAAACCAGCAATAGTTCCAGGTATACCAGAAGCCAAATGACCATGTTGCGATAAATTGAGTTGGGCATTACCATTTTTATCGAGATACATATCTCTGGAACCTTTTTCAGGAGCTGCTTCTCTGTAATCTATTCCAATCAACTCTCCATTCGTTTTTCTTGCTAATAAAAAACCTCCTCCACCAATATTACCTGCATTGGGAAACACAACAGCTAATACTAATTGTGTAGCAATAGCTGCATCAAATGCATTACCTCCTTTTTTCATAATAGCTGCACCAACCATGCTGGCCAATGGATGAGCACTACTAACAGCAGCTTGTTTAAACTCTGCTCTTTTTACAACTGTATAGTGGTAAGGATCAATTTCTTTATTGGGGCCTACAATTGAAGCAATTTGTTGTCCGTTTAATTGGTTAATGCTGCCCAATAACACGAAACCTATTAAATATTTTCTCATACGGTAATTTACATTTTTTATCGGGTTTTCATTCCCTTTCTTCCTATTTTCATGGTTCATTAATGAACATATGAAGAAATTATTATTTGGACTTTTATGTCTTGGCTATTCTTTGGTAACTGTTGCACAATCAGTTCCAAGCCCAGAACAATTTTTGGGGTATAAAGTAGGTACTCGTTTTACGCGCCACCATCGCATAGTCGAGTACGTAAAAACAGTGGCAAGTGCTAGACCTGATATGGTTAAAGTAGAAAAATATGGAGAAACCAATGAAGGCAGAGAACTGATGTTGGCCTTTGTAAGTACACCAGAAAATATGCAGAAGCTAGATCAAATTCGCATCAATAATTTGCGAATGGCTGGTTTAGCTAAAGATAAAGCAGCCCCACAAACAGAAAATGCACCTGCAATAGTT
>JBKBWE010000095.1:0-9177 GCA_046289145.1 Sediminibacterium sp. | reverse complement strand
TGAGGTGAAAGTTACTGGCATAGAAAAAAACGGAGACGTTAAAGTGGTGGTTACTTTAGGTGGTATTTTGTCTTCAAAGAAGGGATTAAATTTACCAGACACTAAAATATCTTTACCAGCACTAACAGAAAAAGATTTAATTGATTTAGAGTTTATTATTGAGCAACAATGTGATTGGGTTGCTTTAAGCTTTGTTAGAAGCGTTAAAGACATCGTTATATTAAGAAGCAAACTAGACGAGAAAAAAAGCAAAACTAAAATCATTGCGAAGATTGAGAAACCAGAAGCTTTGGTGAATATTCGCGATATTATTTTAGAAAGTGATGCTATCATGGTAGCTCGCGGAGATTTAGGAGTTGAACTTCCAGTTGAACAAATTCCTTTGATTCAAAAAGAATTGATCCGTAAATGTATTCACCGCGCTAAGCCTGTTATTGTAGCTACCCAAATGATGGAAAGCATGATAGACAGAGTTAAGCCTAACAGAAGTGAAATCACCGACGTTGCCAATGCAGTATTAGAAGGTGCCGACGCAGTAATGCTTAGTGGCGAAACTGCAGCGGGTCAACATCCAGCTTTAGTGGTTGAAACTATGCGCAAAATTATTGCAGAGGTAGAAAAGAAAGAATATCGTTACAATCGTTCCGAAGACTTAAAACCTCAACCACACTCTCCTTCTTTCTACAGTGATGCGGTTTGTTATAACGCAGCTAAAATGGCCGAAGATGTTTCTGCAAATGCTTTAATTGGTATGACACAAAGTGGTTATACTGCATTTATGCTAAGTAGTTACAGACCATCTTCTCCCTTGTTTATTTTTACTAAAGAAAAATCTTTGGTGAACCAATTGAGTTTAAGCTGGGGTGTAAGAGCATTCCATTATTCTGAAGAAGAAAGCTTGGATGATATTGTTGCAGACCAAATTGACATCTTAAAACAAAGAGGATTTGTTAAATCAGGAGATGCGGTGATTAATACAGGAAGCACTCCTATTGATCAACACTTACCTACCAACCTAATTAAACTAACTAGAGTAGTTTAATTGCTTATTTAAGGTCTTTATATACTTAACAATAAAAGATTCCTCGTTCAGGGGAATCTTTTTTATTTTTAATGTCTAATGAACAAAACCAATATGAAAAATCTGTTTTTAGTTTTTTGCTTATTCGCTTCGCTAATAAGTATTGCTCAAGAAAGCCCAATTATTCCTCAACCAGCATCATTAACAATGGGGAAAGGCAATTTCATAGTAAACAATAAAACAAATATTGTTACAAAAGGAAGCGGTTTAGACAAATCTGCAAAATTTTTACAAGCATACTTAAAGAAAATGTATGGATTGGTTTTACCAATTACTACTTCTGCAAAAAGTGATGGTAATATCATTTTATCTTATGCTAAACTTGATTACCCTATTGCAGGTGCTTATCAATTAGCTGTAAAAAATAATGGAGTAATTATTGAAGGTGATAATGAGACCGGTGTTTTTTACGGGGTTCAATCTTTAATTCAATTGTTTCCGTTTACAAAATCAACCAGTTTGTCTATTCCTCAATTGTTAGTGAAAGACCAGCCACGTTTTGCTTACAGAGGAATGCATTTAGACGTTGCTCGACATTTTTTTCCAGTTGAATTTTTAAAGAAATACATCGATTTTATTGCCATGCACAAGATGAATACTTTTCATTGGCATTTAACAGAAGACCAAGGCTGGAGAATTGAAATAAAAAAATATCCAAGGTTAACCGAAATTGGTGGCTTTAGAAATGGAACTACCATTGGAAGGTATCCGGGTACAGGTAATACCAATACTCGTTATGGCGGCTTCTATACCCAAGCTCAAATAAAAGAAATAGTGCAATATGCCGCAGATAGATATGTTGAAGTGATTCCAGAGATTGAGCTACCTGGTCACTCATCTGCAGCCATTGCAGCTTATCCTGAATTAAGTTGTTTTCCTGATTCAAGTACCAAAGTACCTGCTAAAATTGCTTGGAACGGATCAACTACAGGGAAACAGGTACAACAAACCTGGGGTGTATTTGAAGACGTATTTGCTCCAACTGAAACCACTTTTAAATTCTTAGAGAATGTATTTGATGAAGTAATTCAATTATTCCCCTCAAAATATATTCATATAGGTGGTGATGAGTGCCCTAAAGAAGCATGGAAAAAATCGGCATTTTGTCAACAATTAATTAAAGAAAAGGGATTAAAAGACGAACATGGGTTACAGAGCTATTTCATTCAACGAGTGGAGAAATACCTAAATAGTAAAGGAAAACAAATTATTGGATGGGATGAAATACTAGAAGGTGGATTAGCCCCTAACGCAACTGTGATGAGTTGGAGAGGTGAACAAGGTGGAATTGAAGCAGCCAAACAAAAGCACAATGTAATAATGACCCCAGGAGGTTGGATGTATTTTGATCATAAACAAACTAAGAATGAAGACTCGGTGACCATTGGTGGTTACACTACCGTTCAAAAAGTATACAGCTATGATCCTATCCCTAAAGCGCTTTCAGCGGAAGATGCAAAATATGTTCTTGGCGCTCAAGCCAATGTTTGGACAGAATACATGACCAATAATTCAAAAGTAGAGTACCAAATATTCCCAAGAATGAGTGCATTAAGCGAAGTACTTTGGACACCAAAAGAACAAAAAAGCTGGCCTGATTTTGAGAAACGTTTGTTGAATCAATTCAAGCGCTTTGATTGGTTAGGGTTCAACTACAGTAAAGCATATTTTGATCCTGCCAATAATACCCCAACAACAACAAAAATGCCTTAAATAACCGCAAAAAACAGCTATTTTAATGCAGATTTATGAAGCTTTAACGTATATTAGCCATGCAAAACAAGTTAAATATGGTAGACTCATTTGAGAAGATTGAAGTGAAAATTTATCCAACTGCAGTGGAGGGTTCAGTTTATGCAGCACAACAAATTGCCAGTTTAATTAAACAAAAAGCTTCCAAAGGAGAAATGGTTGTACTGGGCATGGCTACAGGATCTACTCCTATTAAAATGTATGCAGAGTTAGTAAGGATGCATCGTGAAGAGGGATTGAGCTTTAAAAATGTAATCACCTTTAATTTAGATGAATATTATCCAATAGATAAAGACGCCTATCAAAGCTATTGGAGTTTTATGCATCGCAACTTATTTAATCATATTGATATTGACCCCAAAAACATTCATTTACCTAATGGGAATGCCCCAAAAGCAGAAATGAAAAATTACTGTGCCTCTTATGAACAAGCCATTGAAGCTGCAGGAGGAATTGATTTACAAATTTTGGGAATTGGACAAAATGGGCATATAGGGTTCAATGAGCCAGGATCAAGCATCTTGTCTAAAACAAGATTAGTGAATTTAGAGAACAGTACTCGATTGGCTAATTCATATGAATTCGAAACAATCACAAAAGTTCCCAGATTGGCTGTTACAATGGGAATCAGTAGTATTTTAAAAGCGAAGAAAATTATTTTGTTGGCTTGGGGTAACAAAGCAAGTATAGTTGCAAAGTCTGTAGAAGGAAATGTAACAGAAAGCATTCCTGCAAGTATTTTACAACAACACAACGACTGCACATTTATTATTGACCAAGCGGCTTCTACAGAACTTACTAGAATTAAATCGCCATGGTTAACGGGGGATTGTGTTTGGACTGATGCAATGATTAAAAGAGCAGTAGTAAACCTTGCACTCAAACTCAATAAATCAGTGCTAAGCTTAACCAGCTTAGATTACACTGAAAATGGTTTATCTGATTTATTGGTTGAACAAGATGATGCATATGAAATAAATCTACAAGTATTTTATATGTTAAGGGATACTATTACTGGATGGCCCGGTGGAAAACCTAACGCAGTTATTCCGGCACACCCTGAACGCTCAGAACCTCATCCTAAACGCTGTTTAATATTTTCACCTCATCCAGACGACGATATCATTAGCATGGGTGGAACTTTCATGCGCTTACACGACCAAGGTCATGAAGTACATGTAGCTTATCAAACTAGTGGAAACATTGCTGTTACTGATGAATTTGTGACTCGTTATATCGATTTCGCAGTAGGATTTGAAGAGATGTTTGGGATGGACAACAGTAAGAGTATTGAACAACTTTCTTCTGCGGAAAGGTTTATTTCTTCAAAGAAGAAAGACCAAATGGATACTAGAGAAATCAGGGCTGTAAAGGGTTTAATTAGAAGAGGTGAAGCCAAAGCTACTTGTAGATACGTTGGATTACCAGAAGGACGTTGGCATTTTATGAATATGCCATTTTATGAAACAGGAACAATAGAAAAAAAGCCATTGGGAGAGGAAGATATTTTGATCACCATGGAATTATTGAGAAAATTAAAACCACATCAAGTATACTGTGCTGGAGATCTTGCTGATCCACATGGCACACATAGAGTATGTTTAGAAGCTGTATTTGAAGCGCTTAGGCGGATTAAAGCTGCTGGAGATGATTGGATTAAAGACTGCTGGGTTTGGCTTTATAAAGGTGCATGGCAAGAGTGGGATATAGCAGAAATTGAGATGGCTATTCCAATGAGCCCAGACCAAGTAAAGAAAAAAAGATTCGGCATATTTATCCATCAATCTCAAAAAGACATGGTACCATTTCAAGGAGCAGATAATAGAGAATTTTGGCAAAGAGCTGAAGATAGAAATGCAAATACCGCCAACTTATATGCCGCACTTGGTATGACCAAATATGCTGCCATGGAAGCATTTGTTCGTTGGCATTACTAGCCCTACTTTTGCCGAATGACTAAGAAGCTTTGGAGCCAATATTTACAAAATAAATCATTTCGTAATAAGTTGGCGGGTGGATTGTTGCTATTGGTTTTATTAATTGCTTTCCTCCCCTATTATTTTGCATTTATAGAAGCTAGAAAAGGTATTGTACTCAATGACCTAGTATTAGACTTCATTAAGGGCGCGAATGTTTCTATTCCAACATTTATCATTATATGGTCTTTAAGCATTTGGTATTTGTTTAAAAGTTATAAAGACCCAGCTTTGATGCTGCTAATTTTATGGGGATTTAATATCTTATCTATTTCAAGAATAATAAGTATTTATCTGGTGCCTTTAGAGCCACCTAATGACTTAATTGAATTAATAGATCCTATTACCAATAGTTTTTATGGAGCAAAGTTTATTACTAAAGATTTGTTCTTTTCGGGTCATACTGCAACACTTGTTTGTTTAGCATTGTGCTTAAGAAAAAAAAGAGATCAAATAATTGTTTTTACGGGGGCGATAATTGTTGGGATTTTGGTATTGGTGCAACACGTACATTATACCATTGATGTAATTGCTGCTTTTGTTTTCCCTTTTTTAATAGTACCCATTGCAAAGAGAATTTGCGCTCCTTTTAACTAAGTGCTTTCACCGCTTTTTCAATAGCATTATGAACCCAGCCTTTCGTATGTAATATCTTTTGGAATAACCAAATTCCAGTTAATGCACAAACAATTCCAGCTAACACGTCTAATACGTAATGGTGACTGCTGTAGACAGCAGCAAACCAAATACCCATCGTTACAATAGCCAATATAAAATTAATCCAGCCCAGCTTATTACGAATACCGTAATACAAAACAATAAGCGGATAAGATGAATGTAATGAAGGCATAGCAGCAAAAACATTGGAGCTTTTTTCGTACAGCCCTTTGAATATTTCTACGCCAAAATATGCATCAAACCTTGAAAGTCCAGCCGTATTTCCCCTTGTATTTGCAATGAAATCGAATCCATATTGCTGCACATACCATGGTGGGGCTGCAGGATATATATAGTAAATACAGAATCCTAATAAATTAACTAGCAAAAATGTTAAGGAGAAATAAAAAAACTCCCTTTTTCTATAAAAAAACAACACTCCTGCAAAACTAAGTGGAACTGGTATCCAACTTAAATAAAAAATACCCGACATAATATCAAGGAAATTGTTATGCCGAAGCAACCAATATTCATTGGGGGTTATGATAACTCCATTGACTTTAAAACCAAAAATACTTTTTTCTAATTCATATAATTCGCTAATTTGAACACTATTGTATTCGTAATTGGGGAAAGCTTTCATGTAATCGAAAATGATCCAGAAAACAATGAAAACAATAAATCCTAGTATGAATTTTCTAGTAACGGCTGATAAATAATACATGAAATTAAATAGCCCCACTAAAATCAGTTGGTCCGTTTTAAATCCAATTAAAAAATAAGATAAGAGTAAATAGGCTACCGAGAAAAGTAGAACTAATAAAGAAGCTTTTATCTTTTTTTTATTGATAGGCATAATTGCGTTTCAATTAAGGTTTGAATCTTTCCATGATTGGCTTGCTATTAACCGCTTCCTTTCCTTTCATTTCTACGTATGCTATGTTGGGATTAAACAATGTGCCACCTGGATCTATCTTAATAAATATTCTTTTTATTTCTGACTCTTTATTATTGATTTGGGTGTACAATTTATACGTATTATCTATAGCAGATTTCTTCAAAATGAATTCCTTTTTCTTGTATGCTACAAGTTGAATAGTAAAACTGCCATCTTTGTTCTTTTTTGAAATAGTACCATAAGCAAAAGCTTTTTGAATAAAGTTTAGCTCTTTTTGCATTCCACCCTCTGGGTAACGTATCCAAAATACTTTTACGGGAGTAGATTCATCTAAAACTCCCTTGGCATTGATATTTAATGCATAAACTACTGTATTGGTATTAGTAGTACGTTGTAAATAAAACAACTGATTCTTTATATTAGTAGGCACAGGAAAAGTATCTTGTGGCTCAATATTAGAAGGAATATTAGTATACCCTTTTATTTGTAGAAATACCAACCCGCATAAAACAATAAAAATTCTCATTCGTCCCAAAATCATTTTCAATTTATCTTTTAATCAACATACAATTAAGCATCTTGTTTAATCTTATCTTTTAAATCTAATGCAGCTTTTGCATCAATTAGTCTTTTAAAGGCAGTATAATTGGTTAGCACAGCCATAATAGTCAATGGGATGGTAAATACAGAAATTGTTTCAAATACTTGCACTGTTGTACCAGGTAAATAAACTTTATAATCACCTCCAACAAAATAAGCAGTAATTCCACATGCAATAGCTGTAACACCAATTGTGATTACCCTTTCTGGTCGTTGCATTAATCCTTCTTTACATTCAACACCTAACCCCTCCGCTCTAGCCCTAGTATAGCTTACCATTAAAGATCCTATCATTGCAATAAAGGCAAATAAAGAACTATAGAAATAATGGTGTGAAATTAAATAGTAACATATGCCTAAAAACAAAACAAGTTCACTATATCTGTCTAAAACAGAATCGAATAAAGCGCCAAAAGAAGAAGACATTTTTCCTGATCTTGCTACTTGTCCATCTAACATATCAAAAACGCCGGCAAACAAAACCATTACACCTGCCCAACCTATATAACTTAATTCCCCTCTATGGCCTTTCTCTGCACCCTCAATAAAAATAGCTGTAACTAAAATATTCAATACTAAGCCAATTAAAGTAACAGCATTGGGCGTTAATCCTAATTTGATTAAAAACTTAACAAGTGGATTAATAACCACATAGATCATTTGCTGTGCTTTGTCTCTAAATTTGGGCTTTGACTGCTTCATTAATAATATAATTTAACGCATTCTTGAATAAGGACTAATTCAATTTAAAAATCAAACCTAAATCTTGTTCTAATCCCATAAGGGGAGATGCCTGGATTATCTAAATAACTCAATCTTTTTACAAAGTCTACCCTTAAAATATTCAAAATATTTTCTACACCTACACTTGCTTCCATATATGGTTTTGCTGGATCAAGCGCAAAAGTAGAAGTAACGCCATTGATAGCCGGATAGGCAAACAATGATGGATTCAATACTGGATTATTTTCAGTTCTTACGCCACCATACAATACTTTAAAAGAAGCTACTTCTCTAAATTTCAACTTTTTTAATAACGGGATTCTGTTAAAAACAATACCCATAAAATGTTGCACCCATGTAAATGATGCATATCGATCACTTACAAATTCTAAGAAGTTCATCATATTATATGAGTTCAACTGATAGGCAAAAGTTTGGTTGGCTCTATGTACCGTTAACAAAGGAAAAGGTACTTGACCAAAAGTATAACCTCCTTCTAAAGTGGCATCTGCATAACCCAATCTGCCCATGTAATTCCTCTTTTCAATTCGTAAATCAAGTTTTTGGTAGTTGTATTGACCACCCAAAAATCCTTTAACACCAGCGGCAGCACTTAATGTAAAAATGGGGTATTTCGTAAAAATGGGTATACGATAAATTTTACCTTGATAGAATTTTTCATTTGGTGCCCATCTAACTTGTGCGTTTATTTCTGTAGTAATTACATTTTGCACATTTTCTGGAACTCCTGCTAAATTCTTGGTATAGGTTAATATACCTGCAGGTTGTTGGTGCCAGTTTTTGAACCCAATACTGTAAGAAAACCTGCTTTTAAACTCTTTTACAAATTCTGCTTGATAAATATTATTGTACAGCCAACGTTCGTTGTTTCCTCTTTTGAAAGACAATAAAAAGTTGTCTTCTTGTACAAACTCTAAATCTTGCCCAGGAATTTTTGTATCACTTTGTGCACTTATTCTAATATAATTCATTGGGAAAGTGTAAATAGACTTATTGTTTAACGAATAAGTTGCACTCAAAAAACCTTTCCATTGCTTGTCATTAAATCCATAAGCTCCATAAGTTTCAAAATACAAACGCTTACTCATTGCTGGAGTAGTTCTACCTCCAACACGCAAACGGAATCCTTCTACTGGATTGAAACTATAGAAAGTATTTACTGGCCCAATTTCTACAGGTCCTAAATTTCCGTAACCAGCAAATAATAGAGTAAACAATGCCATGGTTCTTCTAAAAGAAGGCATTTTTTCTAAACTGTCAATATTGCTGTATACTTTAGATTCAGGAACAGTCAATGGATTATGTCTTTTAGCTATCCAAAAACTATCAGGCATTTTTGTAATTACTTCGTCATTTCGAACTATTGAAGGGCCTTGATATAAACTATCTGGTCGTTTATTGTTGGTTGTAAATCCTTTGTATGAAACAGTACGTTCCCCAAAAAAACCACCACTAGTACTACTTTTACT
>JBKBWE010000389.1:0-1954 GCA_046289145.1 Sediminibacterium sp. | reverse complement strand
ATTGTGAAGTAGAAGATGGAGCCTTTATCAACTTCACTTTCAACTGTAATGGACCCGCCCATGGCTTCAACCTGTGTTTTTGTAATAAAAAGGCCAACTCCTTTGGCTTCTTCGTGACGATGGAATGTTTTATTAAGACCAAATAATTTGTCACTATGTCTGTTGAGATCAATACCAAGCCCATTGTCTTTAAACCTGAGTATCAGTATACCGTTTTCAAAAAGTGTTTCAGCAAATATTACAGGAGTACGCTGTGGCGATCTGTATTTAAGTGAATTAGACAGAAGGTTTTGCAAAATACTTTCCAGATAAAGTCTCGGATATTCAATGGCCGGAGCTTTGGTAAAATTGTAACTCACCACAGCTTCTGTTTCCATGATCTTCCCGATCATACTATCCCGTACTTTTTTAAATATATCTTCAAACAGTAATGATTCCCTTTTTCTGCCTGTGTCTTCCTGTATTTTTAAGGCATCAACCAACTCATTCAATGTGGCGGAAAGATTATGGATAACCGTTTCGAATTTTTCGAATAAAATTGCCCTTTCTTCTTCTGTCTGACTTTCTTTATACAACCATAATAATGAGTTAAGGTTGCTTACGGGAGAGCGTAAGTTGTGTGATGTGATATGGGCGAAATTCAGCAATTGCTGGTTTTTTTGCTGTAATTGAAAAGATAGTATTTCCTGATCTGTTCTTGATTTTCTTATATCAGAAAAATCAGTAGCCATACCACAAATTGCGAAAACCTCATTGTTTTCATCAAATAAAGGGAATTTGTTAATCAGGAGTGTCTTTGAACTTCCGTTAAATACTGCAGTTGTTTCAGCCGTTTGCGATTCCTTTGAAGCTATAATGGCTGATTCGTTGCTGACCAGTTTGGAGGCAAAGTCTTCCGGAAAAATTTCAAAGGATGTTTTACCAATGATCTCATCAATTTGCATATCAAAATCTTCAGCAAAACGTCTGTTGACCAGTAAATATATTCCTTTGATATCCTTAACAAAAATTGCAGCATCTGCATTATTAATAATACCTTTTAGGAGTTGCTCACTTTTCCATAGTTCATTCTTACTATCCTGGAGTGCATTTACTGACTCGTGAAGTTCGTCGGTCCTTTTTTGTACAATCAACTCAAGATTTTTATTAAGATCAGATATCTGGTCTTCCGCTATGTTTTTTTTGATATTGATTTTATTAAGCTGTTTTGCAGATAGTGCAATGCTTATTAATCCTATAAGAATAAATACTGTGGTTAATGATATGAAGCCAAGTTCTACGCTTAGAATACCCTTTTGGAATAAATATACCCTGAGTGTACTAACTAATATTACCGTGATGGTTAAGGCGGGAAATAATTGGCGGGCCATGATATTTCCAACCCCATTTCCTGTAAATAAACCGGTGAACCCTAATTTTTCATTCCATAGCGAAGCAGCAATTGAGCTTATAAAGAATATAAGCGCTGTGTGAAAAGACATTGTTTTTAGGGTTGGTATTTCACTAAACACAGGAACTTTTAAAAGAAACCCAATGATCACAAGGGAGGATATCAATGTAATTGTATGAAAGCAATATTGGGCGAATTTTCTCAATGACTCTCGATGTGACTTCATTATTAAAAAACCGATCCCAAAAAGTATAAAAGAAAATGAAGCACCATGCGCCATTCGTCCGGGTGGATAATTTGTTGTTCTGGTGATAAAATTATCTTTTACAAAAAATTCGTCGATGCCCAGATCGGCAGCTATAAAAACTTGTAACAGGGTTGTAAACCCTGTTAATATTAATATAAGACTGAATACAAGTTTGAGTGTATGCCATTTTTCAACTGTAATAGCAATTAATATAATATTCGTAAGTATGAATAGTAAAGCTGCATTAAATTTCATTTCCTGATGTCCGGGCAAAAAGCTGGTAAGGGTTGGAATGCGCAGAAACCAGCCTAAAGCTA